>JANNON010000017.1:0-3201 GCA_031399105.1 Blastocatellia bacterium
CTCGAATATATGGTGGAGGCTTAGCCTCATTTGCTAGTTGACGAACCGGTAAGCCAGAGGCTTACCGCAACGAAGGCGGCCAGCCGCTTTGCCCCCGCGAACGAAGGCGGCCAGCCGCTTTGCCCCGCGATGATTCATCCGCAAAGATAAACTCCAGACTAATGAGACGAATACTGTCCATTGTTATCGGGACCTTACTCTTCTGCTGCTTGTCGGCATTCGCAGTCGCGCAAAGCCGTCGGGCGATGTCACCGTCAGACATCCTGCAAGTCGCGAATGTCAGTGACTCGCAGATCTCGCCGAACGGTGAGTGGGTTGTTTATTCGGTCTCGTCAGTTGATGGTGACCGAGCGAGTTCCAGATTGTGGCTGGCCCGCGCGGGTGCAACGCGTTCGAGCCAGCCCATGCCCCGATCGGAAAGTCGCACACCAAGAAATCCTCCGACACTCCTGTTAGCTTCGGACTGGAATGCCAGTTCGCCGCGATGGTCTCCCGATAGTTCCAGCATCGCCTTCTTTGCTAATCGCGAGGGTGTCAATGGAATCTGGGTCGTTAGTCTCACGCGACGCGAGCCGCGATTTGTGGCCGCCGTGCAATCAACGAACTTCTTCATCACCTACGCTGGCGAGTCTCTCTCATGGGCGCCTGACTCAAGACGAATCGCCTACATCTCAGCCACCGACGAGTCAAACCCTGATGACGGCGCGAAGCCTGACGACCCGCGCGTTATTGATCGCATCCAGTACAAATCTCGCACGGCTTTCTCTGACAATCGCCGTACGCATGTGTTCGTCGTTGATGTAACTAAGCCGGAGCCACGGCAGCTCACTTTCGGTTCGTTCTACGATCATGCGATCTCTTTCAGTCCCCGCGGAGACGAAGTTGTCTTTCTTTCAAACCGCGAACCGAATCCCGATGCGAACAACAACTCCGACATATTTGCAGTCGACCTCGGTGGGCAGGTGAGACAAATAACTCAAACCCGAGGGTGCGAGTACGAACCCGTTTGGTCACCAGATGGAAAGTGGATCGCCTACACAGCGACCAAGCGCGAGGTCACGACAATCGACAGCATTTCCGAAGACACTCACGTTTGGGTCACGGTGGCTAGTGGAAGTGAACGCAGAGAGTTAGCGACTGAACTCGATCGCCGCGCTCGCAGTCCCCGGTGGAGCCGTGATTCTAACCGGCTCTTCTTCCTTGCAGGTGATCAGGGCAACACGACCATCTTCACAGTGGCTGTTGACGGTGGCAAAGTTAATCGCTTGTCGATATTTACGTTGCGGGGTGAAGTTGGTGCGGCTTTCGATATGAGTAGCTCGTTCAACGTTGAATCGCTGTCGCAGTTGGTGCCAGCAAAGTTGTTCCAGATATCCAGTTTTAGTCTTGCACAGCAAGCGCTGGTTGAAGCGAGGCAGGGGATTGAATCCAATTATCGATTTCCTATCGCTCTAACACTTGGTGGCCCAGATCAACCCGCCGAACTATGGCTGGGGTTGGGAAGCTCAACACCGTTGCGACGGCTGAGTGCGCATAACGATGGCTTCAAAAGATCCGTCGAGTTGGTGCAACCGGAAGAGGTGAGATTCAGGAGTTTTGACGGCACATCGATCCAGGGTTGGCTGCTGAAACCACTTGGCTGGCGCGCCGATCGCGAATTTCCATTGATCCTGAGCATTCATGGCGGACCACACGGAATGTTTGGCGCCGCCTTCAACTCAACTTTTCAGGTTTACGCAGCGCGGGGTTATGCCGTCCTTTACATCAATCCGCGCGGTTCGTCGGGTTACGGGCAAAAGTTTTCGGATGGCACACTCAACGAATGGGGCGGCGGCGATTACAAAGATTTGATGGCCGGAGTCGACGAAGCCGTGCGCAAGCATTCCTGGATCGATAGCGATCGCCTGGGTGTAACTGGCGGCTCGTATGGCGGATTCATGACTAACTGGATCATCACCCAGACACCTCGTTTCAAAGCCGCAGTCGCGAGTGCAAGCGTGAGTAATCTGATCAGCTTCTATTCGACTTCGCTTTATCAGGATTTGATTCACGCTGAGTTTGGAAGTTTTCCCTGGGACAACTATGAGCAACTGTGGCAGTGGTCGCCGTTGCGCTATGTGAGACAGGCACAAACCCCGACCCTCTTTATTCACGGAGAGCTCGATAACGATGTGCACATTACGCAGGCCGAAGAGATGTACATGGGATTGAAACGGCGCGGTGTGGACACTGTGCTCGTGCGTTACCCACGCGAGGGACATGGATTGCGCGAGCCGCGTCATCGTGTCGATGCGCTCGAGCGGACGATTGCCTGGTTCGATCGTTACTTGAAGTAAGAGATCTGAGTGCATTTCGTCAAAGAGAGTTTGATCAAAGCCAGCTCCGTCACCGGGAAAACTGTTTGAGGAATAAGAAACCTTACGTTTTCCGTTTGAAGGTTACGCTTGCGAATCTCACACGCGTGGTTAATTATGTCCTGGCTAAATTGAGGACTTCGGGTCACTCAGGATCCGAAGACTGGAGTGAGAGCACTCACAACGCTTAACCATAGAAATTGATTGCAAAGCCTAGCCGGCGCAACTGCCTTCTGTAGCCTAGAGCGTCACGAGTCAGTTGTTGGTCCCCTTCATCGATTCCTTTCGTAAAGGAACACATACTCACCAATGCGATTTAAGAAATACCGGCTGGGTCCCGAGTTGTTTAGGCAAGCTGCGGATCCGAATTTCTTAAGCCAGGTCCATGTCATTTTTGGCGGTAGTGGTGCTGTGGGTGGCGCCACCGCACTCCAACTAGTGAGTCTATTCGAGGAAGTGATGACGGCCTCGCCCGACACCGCAGATAGAGCGCCGCATATCGTAATAACAGCGCGAACGAAACAGGAAGTGAGACAGTTCACGAGCATCCTGTTTCGCATTCAAAAAAGGGACCACGGCAAAAAACCAACGCTGTTGAGTGGCGTTGGCTACCAAACCGTAAAAGGAGTCGTAGTTGAGCTAAACACCCTGGCAATCGATCCCCAAATTCAAGAGTTTTCAGGACTCAGTATTTCAACTGAGGAAGAGCGAATCAGCGCCATCCGACAGTTTCTGGCCCACCATGGTCAGCAACTCGATGGTCCATTACGGCGGCGCGCCCGGCGATGCCAGCGGTGAGGAAGGCGAAGGTAGCGTCGAGGGCAATGGCAGCGTCGACGGTGACGCC
>JANNON010000042.1:0-3324 GCA_031399105.1 Blastocatellia bacterium
CACAAAAAGGCCGGCAGCGGTGCGAAGAGAAGCAATCAGAACCGTGGAGCGTAGCGACCGGGCCGATTTGGAAGAAGCACGCATTTGACTCTAGTAGTTGAGATCTCTTTCAAAACCAGTTGAATTTTTCGCGTCGGCCCGGTCGCTGCGCTCCGCGGTTCTGATGCTTTGCGCCTGTCCAAGGCTTCGCCCCGCAGGATTCACCGTTGAGTATTTAGTTTTTTCATTACGGGCTTTCGTCTCATTCACCTCAACCTTCAGGTTGGGGATCGCCGCAGTCCAGTGGTACCGGGAACCATTTCAATGGCTTTTAGAAACAAGCTCTTGATTCTGTTCAGCATGGGAAACCATTGAAATGGTTTCTAACTTTATTTGCTTCGCTGATCCCCAACCTGAAGGTTGGGGTGAAATGAGACGTATGCTCCAGCGGCATAATCGTGCGTGCACTTTTGTGCAAAGCTCCGCTTGAATACAAACTTTGAACGCGGTGATTCACGACGAGCGGGGGTAAACCACACTTCCTGACTCAAGCTTGCTCATGAAGAATTATTCTGACCAACAGGCATGGACCCCCGACCTGCTCTATTCGGGTGGAAAATTTCACTCGCAGCAAACTCTCGTTGCTGATGGGTCGGGCCTTCTGGTGCGTGACTCACCCACCGAAGTCAGCAGTTCGCATCGGCTGCCCGGGCGCGCGCTGCTGCCCGGTTTGGTCAACGCTCATTCCCACGCCTTCCAACGCGTCATTCGCGGTCGCACGGAATATCGCACCGCAAACACGCGCGACAGCTTCTGGACCTGGCGCGAAATGATGTACAGCGCCGCCACGCGGCTGACTCCGGAAGATATTTACGATGCTTCGCGCATGGCGTTTCTCGAGATGGCACTGAGTGGCATCACCGCGGTCGGTGAGTTCCATTACCTCCACCATGCTCCTGACGGAAAGCCTTATGACGATCCCAACCGGCTTACAAAGGAAGTGGTGCGCGCGGCGCACGATGTAGGTTTGCGGATCGCGCTTTTGCGTGTGGCCTATGCACGTGCGGGTTTCGAAGTTGAACCCAATCCGCAACAAGCGCGATTTATCGAACCAGACCCGGAAACTTTTCTCAGAAACTTTGAAGATCTTTCGCACGACATCGTCACCGATGATGGAATGATCTGGACCGGTATCGCGCCACACAGCGTGCGCGCTATGCCCCTCAGTTACTTGAAAGAGATCATCGCGTACGCCCGCGCGGGCGGCCATCCAGTACACATGCACGTCGCCGAACAACCGGCAGAAGTCTCTGCTTGCATCGCAGAGTATGGCCGCTCTCCGGTGGCGCTGCTGGAAACAGAAGGGTTGTTGAGCGAAAGGTTCACGGCGGTCCATGCGATTCACCTGACTGACAAAGCGATAGCGGCGTTGGCCGGCGCGCGCGCGATGGTCTGTGCCTGTCCCACCACGGAGCGGAATCTTGGTGACGGCGTAGTTCCTGCGGACGCGCTGTTTAAGTCAGGCGTGCGTGTCTCTTTGGGAAGCGATAGTCACGTGCAGATCGACCTGCTGGAAGATGCGCGTGAGCTCGAGTATCACTTGCGGCTGCAGAAGATGGAGCGCGCGGTGTTGGCAGCAGATCAGGATGAAGGGCCTTCAGCGTTAGCGGCGCGGCTGTTCGATTGTGCAACTCGTTTCGGTGCGGAGAGTATCGGCGCTCGAACCGGCACACTGGAGGATGGCCAACCGGCAGATTTCTTCACTGTCGATTTGAATGACCTGTCGATTGCGGGCAGTGACGACGACTCGCTGTTGGCTGCGATTGTTTTTTCATCGTCGACGAGGTCGGTTCGTGATGTTGTAGTCGGCGGGAAAGTTGTTGTGAAGGATGGCAGACATCGCGATCAAGAAGAGATTGTCGAGCGGTTTAAGGGGCTGCAGAAGAGACTTTGGGGAGCTGCTGAGATTTGAGATTATTTGAGATCTGAGATCTGAGATCTGAGATCTGAGATCTGAGATCTGAAATTTGAGATTTGAGACCTGAGACCTGAGACCTGAGACCTTCATCACTCATGACCGTAAAACAAACCCTTTCGGATCTTGTCGGCATTAACTCGGTGTCGGCACGCTCAAACATCGAGATCGCTGACTATCTTGCTGCGCGTTGCGACGAACTGGGTCTTCCAGTCAAACGCTTTCCTTACATTGACGAGCAAGGCGTTGAAAAGCAGAACCTGATCGCACTTGCCGGTGCGGATTTCTCTGCTGACACTTCCGTTGAGCTCGCACTCGTTGGTCATACCGATACCGTTCCCTTCGATCTCAATTGGAAGGAAGCATTAACGCTTACTGAACGCGACGGAAAATTGTTCGGTCGCGGGTCGTGCGACACGAAGGCCTTCATCGCGGCGACACTCACGGCAGTTGAAAGCATTGAACTTAAAGCGCTGCGAAAACCGATCGCTTTGATCTTCACTGCGGACGAAGAAGTTGGATTGATGGGCGCCAAGCGACTCGCCGACGCACGACCCCTCACGGCGCGATTCAGTATCGTGGGAGAGCCTACCTCTTTGCAGCCGATGCGTGCGGGAAAAGGTTACTCCCTCGGCGAAATCATAGTGAGAGGTCGTGAAGCTCACAGTGCGTATCCAGCATTTGGCGCCTCAGCAATCTTTCGCGCGTCGCATCTGCTCACGCGAATTGAAGCGCTTGGCAGGAAACTGGAAGCGGAACGTCACGATGCGTTTGACCCTCCGTTCACAACTCTTAATGTGGGGGTGATTCACGGCGGCACCGCGAAGAACGTGATTCCAGGTGAATGCCGTTTGACGCTTGAGTGGCGACCGATTCCAGGCCAGCGATCGGAAACTCTGCTCGAGTTGTTGCGGGATGCAGTCGAGCAGGAGCGAAACGAAGATCCGGAATTTGATTGTGAGATTGTCCCTACTCGTGCTGATGTCGGATTTGAAACTGCGGCTGACTCACAAATCGTGGGGCTGCTCGAGCATTTGACGAGTAAGAAGTCAGGCACGGTGGCGTTTGGCACTGAGGCATCGCAACTGAAACAGCTCGGCGCGGATGCGGTTGTGCTCGGGCCGGGGGATATTCGTGAGGCGCATCGAACGGGTGAGTTTGTGCCGATCGATCAGTTGGAAGCTTGCGTGCTGATTCTGAAAAGCGCGATCGAGCAGCTGTGCGGAAACAGTTAGCCGCGGGTTTAACCGGGTTACACCGGTCAGAACGGCGGTTGTAGGGCCGTGGGTTGTATATGTTAACTGTGAAACGCGGTTATACCCCGCGAAGCGGTTTGGCAGCCCCAAAATAACAGGCGCGGGGGTAGTGGC
>JANNON010000125.1:0-4158 GCA_031399105.1 Blastocatellia bacterium
CTGACGACGGCGCGCTACTACACGCCGTATGGCCGATCGTTACAGCGCGATTATTCGAGTGGCTCGCTGTACGACTACTACGTGCGGCATGACGAGAGCGGCGAACCGCAAGTCATTCAACCCGGCCAGCCTTCGCCGGCAGAATCATCCGAGCCGCGCAGCTCGAATGCGCCGCCGCGGTAGTTGTTCGGCTCCTGGTTGTTGAGCACGTTCAGCCAGAAATTAGTGAAGAAGAAGGAAAAACCTGCGCAACCGCCATTCGGGGAATGCAAGACCTTAAACGAGGCCAGTGGGGTTGTCAAACGGCTGGACGACGCACCAATTGTGCGTTTCGCCAAAGGCTATAAGGTCGGTGCCACCGTGGACGTAATGGGTGAGCGCAATCATAACCGCGGAGGTGTAGCGACAGGGCTTGCCAGGGTACTCAACTCGCGGATGAAACCCAACGAGCCGTCTTCCTTTAGTAAGTGTTAAAGGGGGCACCACTGATATTTTGAGTCGGTTGATCTTTTATTACCTGTCACTTACGATGACGTTTCAGAGTTTCCCCGGAGTGATTAGTAACCAGTGACAGGTGACAAATAAGAGTCGCCCACTCTTCTTACTCGTCACTCGTCACTCGTCACTTGTCACCTGTTACTTTTACTCATGACCCCCGAACGCTGGCAACAAGTCGAGGAAATTTTCCAGGCGGCTCTCGATCGCGCTCCGGCCGAGCGTGGCCGGTTCGTGTCGGAAGCTTGCGCCGAAGATGCGTCGCTTAAGCGTGACGTTGAAAACTTACTTACACAACACAACAGCGCCGCCAGCTTGCTGGAAGAACCGACGTCCGCACCATCAGATTTCACGCGCGGCGCCAGCAATTTCGACGAAGATGTAGATCCGCTGATTGGCCGCCGGCTGGGTGCTTATCGGATTGAACGCGAGATCGGGCGTGGCGGGATGGGCACGGTTTACGAAGCCGCTCGGGCCGACAACGAGTTCACCAAACGTGCGGCCATCAAACTCGTTAAGCGCGGCATGGATACCGACTTCGTGCTCCGCCGCTTTCGCAAAGAGCGCCAGATCCTCGCCGCGCTCGATCATCCACACATCGCGCAACTGCTGGACGGCGGCACCACTGAAGACGGCTTGCCTTACTTCGTGATGGAGTACATCGAGGGCCAGCCGCTCTATCGCTTTAGCGATGATAACAATCTCAGCATCAATGAACGGCTGAAACTCTTCCTTGCGATCTGCGACGCGCTACATTACGCCCATCAGAAACAGGTCGTGCATCGAGACATCAAGCCATCGAACGTGCTGGTCACGCACGATGGCGTACCTAAGCTGCTGGATTTTGGGATTGCGAAGTTGCTCGATCCCGGTTTGGTCGGTGACATCACGCACGATCCGACCGCAACCGCGATGCGACTTATGACTCCGGAGTACGCCTCGCCCGAACAGGTGCAGGGCGGTATGACTTCGCCGACAACGGACGTTTATTCGCTGGGTGTGTTGCTTTACGAACTGCTTACCGGACATCGGCCGTATCGTTTGCGCAATCGTGCGCCTTACGAGATCGCACGTGTAATCTGCGAGGAAGAACCCGCGCCGCCCAGCTTCATAATCACTCGTCCAGACGATCTTTTGCCGAAGTTTTATACCGGCGAAGACACGTCTCCGCTCGAGCAGGTCTATTCATCAAGGAATGCCACGCTTGAATCGTTGCGCCGCAATCTCACTGGCGATCTCGATAACATCGTGATGCGCGCGTTGCGCAAGAAACCTGAGTGGCGCTATCAGACTGCCGAGCAGTTGCGTGACGACATCGCGCGCTACTTAAAAGGACAGCCAATTTCCATCTGGCCTGACTCACCCGAGGCGCATCCGACGCCGGCCAGGGCCGAGCCAATGCTGGAGAACTCGCTCGCAGTATTGCCGCTGAAGTTTCTCGATACGAATGCGAGTTCGGAGTCGGGGCCGGACTATTTGGGGACTGGATTGGCTGACGCTTTGATCACGAGATTGAGTGCCATTCGCCGGTTTGCTGTGCGGCCAACGAGCAGCGTCCTGCGTTTCGGCGCTGATTCCGACCCCCTCGCGGCTGGTCGTGAGTTAGGAGTTGCGTTTGTGCTCGATGGGCGTGTGCGACGGGCCGGCGAGCGAATTCGCATCACGGTTCAGTTGCTCAATGTGCGCGAGGGCACCTCTATTTGGGCCGGACAGTTTGATGAAGAGTTTACCGATGTGCTGAGTTTGGAAGACACCATCTCTGCAAGTGTTGCCGAAGCGATAATTCCCCACCTGACTGGCGAAGAACGGCTCAGGCTCGCCAAAAGAGGAACGAACAATCCGCAAGCGCACGAGGCCTATCTACGCGGTCGTTACTACTGGAATACGTTTACAGAGGATGGATTGGCTCGCGCGATCGTCTGCTACAACCAGGCAATCGCGCTCGATCCCAATTACGCCGTAGCTTACGCCGGCGTCGCGGCGTACCACAACTGGCTTGGCTCTTTCACTGTCATGCCGTTTGCCGAATGTGCTGCCGCCGCATACGAAGCTGCCTCAACGGCTATTTCAATCGAACCATTGTTGGCCGAAGGTCACGCAGCGTTGGGCCAGGCGGTCCTTTGCAGAGACTTTAACTGGGCCGGCGCCGAGCGACAATTACTGACCGCCATCGAGCTAAACCCAAACTACGCCGTCGCGCGCGTCTGGTATGCATTACAACTGGCCATGGAAGGCCGTTTCAACGAATCGTTGCACGAAGCAAAAGTGGCGCGCGAACTCGATCCGCTCGCGATCGTCTCGAGTTTCAGCTGCGTCTGGGCTTCCTATCATGCACGGCGCTTTGAAGAAGCGCTCGCGCTCGCAGAGCAAACCTTGCAAGCCGAGCCGAAAAACATGGCGGTGCTTCACGCGTCGAGCTTTCTTCTAAGTCGCCTCGGCCGGCATGACGACGCGATTAAGGCCGCGAAACAATCGGTGGACTTGATGGGCAAGGCTTCGTACACGCTCAGTCGGCTTGGTACAGCACACGCCCAGGCGGGAAATATCGCTGAGGCCGAAGAGGTGCTGCGCGAGATGCAAGCGATCTCCGCGCGACGGCACATGTCGCCTTATCACCTCGCATTGGTCAATTGCGCGCTCGGACGTCTTCAGCCGGCGTTGGATCTACTTGAAGAATCGTTCGAGACGAAAGACGCGAAGATACTTTGGATGGCGGTTGATCCGGAACTGGATTCGCTGCATAGCGAACCGCGTTTCAAGGACTTGTTGCGCAAGCTTAATCACCGCTACGGCGCGCACTCAACTTTGCGTACGCCGATGCTTGAAGGTCAGGATTCGCTCGCGACGCCGCCATCTCGTGCGAGTTCAAGACTTGACCACACCGCCACAGAACTCGGATCGGTCACTTCGCCCGTGTCGAGTCCGGCGCCGCAAACCCTCGAGAGTGAAAACGAAGAAGCGCGGCAGCTATATACGGCGGGACGTTACTACTCCACCCGCCGTACTGCGGAAGGTCTATGGCAGGCCATCGAACGATTGAAGCGAGCGGTGGAACTCGATCCGAAGTTCGCACTCGCACATTCCGAATTGGCCGACTGTTATGCGCTCTTGAATTGGTATGTCGAGCCACCACCGGCAGAAGCGTGGAAGCTCGCCAAGGAGTCCGCGGTGAACGCGGTGAACGCCGATCCGGAATTGGCGGAGGCGCGCGCATCGCTCGGTTTCGTGAGACTGCATTACGATCGTGATTGGGAAAGCGCTGAGCGTGAGTTGCGCACAGCAATTCAGCTAAAGCCGGGCGCGCAAGTCGCACATCGTTGGTACTCGTTCAGCTTATCCGCTATGGGCCGGCACCAGGAAGCGTTTGCCGAAATGGAACGCGCGCGTGAGATCTCACCGCAATCGCCCGTACTGGCAACCGCAGTCGCAAACGTGTTGTTCCTCGCAGGGAGATATGACGACGCGATCCTGCAATGTCGCAAAGCCATGGAGTTGGATGCCGGGGCCGTCTCAGCACACACCGTTCTGCGTTGGTGCTATGAGAAGAAGGGTCTGCATCGCGAAGCCCTCGCGGCCTTTGAGCAGGAGAGAATCTTTGCCGGCGACACTGCGACTACACACCTGAAACGGGCGAGTGTGCTGGCTGCCGTCGGCAATACTGCT
>JANNON010000144.1:0-7888 GCA_031399105.1 Blastocatellia bacterium
GCGCTGGCGCAAGCTAAGGAAAGCGACAAGAGTTATGACGAAGCGGCACAACTCTACAAAGCGATCGCCGGACTTAACAGCGCAATTGTGACGCCTGACACAGCCAATCTGCGACTCGCGCTGGTGAACGAAAAACAAGGCAAGAAGCAAGAGGCCACGGAGCTGCTGTTTACGATCGTCGACAACGCGCGAAAGGCGAAGGAGAGCGACGGAACGGCCACTCCCGAATCCGGCGCTGCCCGAGAAGCCACCAAGGAGCTGCAGCGGATCGACTCCGCTCGCTATGCCCAATTAACGCCTGAAGCGCCATCGTCAACTCTTCCTTTCTAGGCTTCGGCTTCGACGATGGACAATCTTACGCACTCGCTCGTCGGTCTCGCCGTCTCTAAAGCTGGACTGGAACGATTGTCTCCTGCCACTTCAGCTGTTTGCCTGATTGCCGCCAATGCGCCTGACTGCGACATTGTGACTCTGGCATTTGGGAGATGGACTTACCTTCATCACCACCGCGGTATCACACACTCCATCCTCGGTACAATTCTCATAGGTCTGTTAATCCCTGTTCTCTTCGTCATCGCTGAAAAGGCGATTGCGCGCTTTCGACAGCAAACAGCTTCCTTAAAACTTAAGGGCCTCATGATCGCGTCACTGATTGCGAGCGCCACCCACCCGTTCATGGATTGGACGAACAACTACGGAATCCGACCGCTCTTGCCGATGAGTTCAAAGTGGTTCTACGGCGACTTGGTCTTCATCATCGATCCCGTGATCTGGTTGGTCGTAGGCGGAGGGGTGTTCTTATTAACGTCGACAAGTAAGAAGCAACTCGCGTTTTGGATACTGCTTGGTTCGGTACTGACGTTTTTCATCCTGTTTGGAGTTGACTCGCGCCCGGGGATGAACGTCGGCTGGTTTCGCATTGTCTGGGTAATCGCGCTGCTCGCATTGATAGTGTTTTCTCGGCTTGACCTTCAGGCGCGCTGGAATGGAAAGATTGCGCTAGTAAGCTTGAGCCTGCTCGTCTGTTATTGGTGCGGGCTCGCAATTTTGCATCAACTGGCGCTTAACCGAGCGCAGCGTGAAGCCGTGGCGATTGCGAACCAGTATCAGGAGGCCGTGACTGACGTAGCTGCGATGCCCACTTTTCTGGATCCTCTCTATTGGCAGGTCGTAGTAGAAACGGATCGGGCAGCCTATCGATTCGACCTTTACCTTTCTGCCGATACAAAGGAACGACGTGTGGTGCGCCACGAGCGACCAGAATCCATCACCTCGCCTGCGATCCCCCAAGCGTTAAAAGATGAAGGTGCAAAAGTGTTTCTTGGGTTTGCAAGGTTCCCTGTGGCCCGAGTTGCAGGTGCCGATTGCACGACTCAGACGCTCGTGCAATTGGCTGACTTACGTTACACTGAACCCGGCCAACGACGCGGTATGTTTAGTGTGGAAGTGCCCGTTGATTGCCCCATCGACATGTCGCAAACACGCTAGCAGTATGGACGAATCAAAACAGATTTCAGCGCTCGAAGGCTTGGCAGAAGTCGCTCGGTTACGCGAGCAACGGCACCGCGGTGAACGCCTCGCCAGCATTCGAGTTTCGCCTGGCGCTTACTTAGCGACCGCCAGCGTACTCACATTCTCCTCCGCTTTACTGCTCCGTTCGGATCACAATATGTGGGCGCTCATCTGCCTGGCCGCGGCCTGGCTCTTGGTTCCGCTGCTCGCCTTCTCAGACCGCATTTCATTCGACGGCGAAACCCTCAGCAGACAGGGCCCCATCCCGTTTCTGATCCAATTAATCTCCGGTGCCAGAACTCAACTGCGAGTAATCGATTTCGAGAAAGTTGATACGCACGCCGTGCGCACGCTTCGGCGCGGTGGTCGAGTTAGATACCGCTATCGAACACAGATCCTGGGCAGGGGAACTGGATTTTCATTCGCCTCAGGAGGTCGCAGTTACAGACAGATGGTGCGACTACTGTTTCCGTTGATTCAGGATGAGAAGCTGGATCTAAGAACTCGGGAGCTGCGGGACCACTTGCACGATCCGAAGCAGCTCGATCCGGAAATCGAGAAGCTGCATCTTGCTTCTGACGAAATTCTGGATAGTGCGAACGCGAAATTTAAGTTGGGCGGGGCAAATGCTCCTGCCGGAAATCAGTTGGATCCAATCGAAGCGATTGATCGCGAGCGAGCAAGTCAACTACGTCAACTGGCTAACCGGCTGCGAGTCAGTGGACGGTTACGAGAGGCCGGTGAAGCATTCCGGCGCGCACTGAATGTGGTGCCGAGAGACGGTTGGCTGATCTATGAATTTGCTCGACTTTTGCGATCCCAGGCCAGTGCTCTGGGCGATGCTCGTTTGCTTTCCCGATCGCGTGCTGCGTTGCGTCTCTCAGAGTTGCGCGCAGGGAATGACGCCAGACTGCTGTCAGTCATTGGGGAAAGTTTTCTCGAGTGCGGTGAAGTTGAGCGGGCCCAAAGGACTTTCCAACGTGCGGTTGAAGTTGGACCGGAGCGATTCCGAGCGCATCTCGGGTTGGCTGATGTGGCATTGCGTACCGGGAAGTTGGCCCACGTCATTCATCAGTATCGTGATGCGGCCCGCACCAGCTCTGATAAAGCGCTGATGTCTTATGCTCGCCGCGAAGCGGACTACTACGCTCGACTCAATGACGATGATCAGTATCTGGCGTCTGAGCTGCGGCGAATCAGTTGGCTACAGCACTCGCTGCGAATTCGCCGGCTCGCGGCTCGAGTGACTAACGCGAGTATCCTGATTGCTTTGGTAGGACCCTACATCGAACCGGATATGGGCGCGATTGGTTGGTCGCTGGCCTCTTCATCTCTTGTGGCGTGGATCTCCAGTCTCTTCCTTGCGAGAATCCTGGCCGATCGCAAAAAACCTTCGCAGGCCGAGTAGCCGCTTCGAAATCCAAAACCAAAACCAAGAACTAGCCGCGGATTAACACGGATAACACTGATCTGAATAATGCGCTTTAGATCAGTAACATCCGCGTTAATTCGCGGCTAAATATGCGTTAACCCGCGGCTAAATATATCTAGTCGAGGCTTCTCGCGCTAGAGAGTCTTCTTACTACGCGGTGAAGAAGAAGGTTTGGCTTTCTTGGCAGTCGCTTCCGTTTCGGGTTTCGCACGACGCACAGCCCTTTGACTACCGGCTGTTACGGCCGCCGCAGCTGTCTTGGCTTTCTCGTTGCCCGGGTCATTTGTAACAGCGGGAGTAACAGCAGGTTGAACCGTCTGGGCCTGCTGTTCCGTAACAGCAGCGACTGCGGATGTTCTCACAGGTTCAGGATTAAGCATTCCGTCCCAACGATAGCGCGGTGGACTCTTTGGCTCGGCGAGTTTCCGAAACACCAGGTCAGTCACCGCGTTTGTGATCCAGTTATGATAGAACTCGCCGACTGACGCCAGTTCGGCGTCAGGCGCCGGGTTCATGAAATCGATCGCGTAGGGAATACCGTCCTTGATCGCAAATTCCACTGTGTTGAGATCGTATCCCAATGCTCCGCACAAGGTGCGCACATCTTTTCTGACTCGTTCGGCCAGTGCCGGGGCCAGGTAGTTCGGATCGTGAATATACTGCTCGCCAGACAGGTAAGGCTTCCTCGGATCGTACGCCATAATCATCACTTCCTGTTGGCCCACACAATAGCAGCGGACAAACTGATCGAAATCGATCCCTTCCTGCAGGGTCATGCATAAGGTGCCTGTCTGGTCATATTCAGCCCAAAGTTCTTCCAATGAATTGATCTTCGAAACATTCTTCCAACCACCGCCATCAAATGGTTTTAAGAACGCGGGGAATCCCACGTAATCGACGATTCCTTGCCAGTCGAGCGGAAACTCGAGGTTGCGCAAACTCTCAGTGACGATGCCTTCCATGTAGTCCTTCTGAGGTAGCAGCACAGTCTTCGGGACGGCGACGCCTAACTTTTTCGCGAGGGAATAGTTGAAAAATTTATCGTCCGCCGACCACCAAAAGGGATTATTGATAATGGCAGTGCCCTCAAGCGCCATTCGCTTCAAGGTGGCTCGATAAAATGGCACTTCATGCGAAATCCGGTCGATTACAATGTCGTACTGCGGTGGCGCATCGTGACGGATGCCGCCCAGCTTGATGAACTCAGCCTCCACTTCGCCTTTGCCGCGTTCGTTTATATTTTTGATCAGGGCGTCGGGGAAAGTCTTTTCGCGGCCGACGAGAATACCTACACGCTTCATAGCTCTAAGGGTCCTTTCGTGATAACAAATGCGCTCGCGCGCCAAAGTGCAATTGGAAGACAGCCAAGATCTACTGTCTCGAATTACCGGTAGTTGAAAACCCAGCAAATTACCTTTCGCCTTCATGATTGTCAAACGGGCTCATCGAGTAGTGATGCAGTTTGAGCTCTGTGAATGAATGCGGCGTAAAAATCATGAGGTCCAGTACGGCTTCGCGGTAGCGGTGGGGCGCACCAACGCGTTCTTCGGGCTTTTATGCTCAATTCAATACATACCCGCTCGCTACTGAGACGGTGCGAAAACTAGCAACGGAGTGGCATTAAGTCAGTACCGCAACGCAGTAGCGTCGGGTCTACGATTCCAACCACGAGTCTACGGGTCGATGGGTGTTTACTGAGCGATTCTAAAATCACCAGGAGTTGAGATGCGGTGAGCCGGACCCGACGCTACGGCGTTACGGTACTGACCTCATGACACCCGATCGAATCGCGAACAAACAAAGTGCATCAGTATTCAGGCATCGCCTTGTAGCGCCATATGCATCAATGATGCGGTTAACTCAGGTTGCTGATTCCAAAGTTGAAACCAAATATGGTAAAAGGCCTTACGAATTGGTCGTATGGTACAATTCGCGCCTGACGACTTTCCCCATCTCGGTATTCTTTAGCCAATTGATCCAAGAGGAGACCTAAAGTCTTGATTCGCTCACTTAAGGCGTTTTCGCTGTTATGCGCCATATTCATCGGTAGTCAGGCCGGGTTTCAAGTTCAGGCAGCAACACCCCCGCAAAAGACTTTTACCGCCGAAGAAGTCGTGGAATCGACGATCTTCATTTACGGTTCGCGGCCGGTACTCGACCAGATCCGCCGCAATGGCGTTGAACGGGGCCGTATCACGCGAGTCACTACCGACGGTAAGACCGAGGAAGCGACTTACGAACGTCGTTTCGTACGCGGGGAAAATGCCGAAAAAGACAAGATTAGACTGGATCAGAAGATGCCGACCATGGAGTACTCCCTCATCTACGGCGGCGGAAAACTGTGGGGAATCATCAATGGCACTGCCTTTACACCCCGTCAAGACACGACCAAGACATTCATCTCCCAGAACCGGCACAGCCTCGACAGCCTGCTCCGGTACAAGGAGAACGGTTCGACTATCAAGCTAAATGGTAAGGAAAAGCAGAAGGGGCTTGAGCTTTACGTCCTGGATTTGACGGACAAGGAAAACCAGACTACTCGGTATTACATATCGACCAAAACTCTCCATGTGCTCTGGTTAGAGTACGAAGAAGCCCCTAGCCCGGGAGCTACCCCTATCAAGTACACCCGTAAATTCTTCGACCAGCGTTATGCGCAAAGCACCTTGATTCCCTACCGCACAGTTTTGCTGGAAGACGGGAAGCAGACCCATGAGAGCCGCATCCTCTCGGTAACATTCGGAATTAAGCTCGACGATGCTTTGTTTAAGAACCCTGAGGCGTGAGATTAGCCCCAGGGAAATCCAGGCAGACGCCAAAACCTCTCTGTACTCCCCATTTCAGCCGCTATTCCTTTCGGAACCCTTCGCGAGCTCGTGCGTGTATAAGCTACGGGCGGTCGTCCGTCGGATTATAATCCCGGTCTGACGAACCGCCCGGGTCGTTGCGGACCAAGTTCCGAGAGGATTTGCTCGTGAACGCCACTGAGAGCCTACCCGCCCTGATGGACACATTGAGTTCAATCGATGAACTGACTTTCGCCACGGCGTTGCCGCAGGAGATCGTCACTGAGTCTGCTACTGATCACGCGCTGCTGGAGGCCACTCGTACAGGCGATGGCGATGCGTTCGCGGTGTTAGTCAGCAGGTATCGTAATCAGATTACGAGCTACATCTATCGCATGACCAACGATTACGATGGAGCCGTGGACCTGGCGCAGGAGACATTTGTCAGAGTGTATCGGGCTGCGGATCGTTATCAGCAAAGTCATGCGTTCTCGACCTATATCTATCGCATCGCAACCAACCTCGCGATTAGCGAACTGCGTAAGCGAAAGCGGCGTCGGCTGGTGTCGCTCACAGGATTCTTTCAGTCGTCCGACGGCGGAGAAGCTCGAGAGTTCAATCCACCCGATGAACGCCCGCTCCAGGACAGTGAGATGGTAGATGCGGAGAGGCGCTCGGCGGTCCAGCGTGCTATTAGCACCTTGCCGGAGAAATACCGTGCTCCGTTAATTTTGAGGGATGTGGACGGTCGCAGTTACGAGGAGATTTCGAGAATCCTGGAGACGAACGAGGGTACGGTGAAGTCGCGCATCAGTAGAGCTCGCGGCTTTCTGCGCGAGAAGATGCAGGACTATTTTTGAATTAGGAGAAATATGAAAGTAGTTGATTGCATAACGGTGCGATTCGAAATAGATTCAGCTGACGCAGACTGGCAACCTGAGCCGCGCATACAGGAACATTTGCGTGGGTGCCGGGAGTGTCAGCGAGTCCATGAACAAGGGTTGCAACTGAGGCGTTTGATTGGTGGTTTGGGGACAATCGCTGCGCCCGCTGATTTTGATTTTAAGCTGAGGGCGCGATTGGCCAATGACAAGGCTGGAGCGGTTCGCAGAGTAAGGTTCGGCGGCATCGCTTTCGGCATTCCGTCTTTGGCGCTCACGGCGCTGCTCCTCGTGGTTGGCGCTGCTTACCTGTATCGCAGCATGTCTACACAACCCGAAAGCCCCGTGGCGGCAGCAACAGATTCTGGCAGCCAGCCCTCTCCGACTGTCGGAAAGACTGCTCTTGTCTCCAGTGAAACAGGGAGCACTAGTAAAGAATCGACGACGCCACCGAATCGTAACTCAAGCTCGACTATTCTGGCTGTAGCTAGACCCAAGTCGCCGCGACCTAAGCCAGCAAGCAATCAGCGTACGGTCAGCGAAGATTTCAGCAACACTGCTGCGCAAGTGATTAAGCATCGGCTTGCGACAAGTGATGAGGTTGCGGCATTTCCGATTGACTCGCCGGCGCAGTCTCTGCAGCTGTCGCTTGATGATGGTAACGGCGTGTCGCGGACGATTTCGTTACCCAGAATCAGCTTCGGCTCGCAGCGGTTTGTTGCGACAGACTCGCCCGCGTTGATAAAGACAAAGGGTGTTTGGTGAATAAAGACGATCAAAACATGACGGTACGAAGTGTGAACAAATCCGCTGGGTCGCTCTTGATTATCGCTGCACTGCTGTCGGCTGGGGTTCCCGCTGTCTCGCAGACTCCCGCGGCGCGCCCGGACCAGCAAGGCAAACCTCAGAAGACGCAATCACCTCCAACTGCTCCGACTGCTCCTACGCCTCTGCCGGCTCGCTCACAGCGAAGACCGGCGACGACCGTCACGCCCGGCAGCACTCTGATCGTCGAGACCAGCCCGGTCGCGCCGCAGGTCGTTACGCTTTTGCATCGACTCTCAGGCTTGAAAATGTTTCGCTTGCTCTTGCGTTCGGGAGACGTGCAGGCAATTGCCCGACTTGATGATGGCTTTCGGATTAATGGTCAGGTCCATACCAACGTAATTGCTGGGTTGACACTCGATGATGGCGAGACAGTCGCCGCGTGGTTGCCTGACGTTGATGCGGAGCTGTCATGGGCTTTTCCGCCACCGCCCCCTGGTCAAAATCAACCG
>JANNON010000156.1:0-8564 GCA_031399105.1 Blastocatellia bacterium
TGCGGGCGTCGCAGCGAGTGGGATTCCTCGATAAGTCGATCAGGAGAAATTAATCGTGGGGGAGGCCCGTTGAAGATTAAACAACCTTAATGCAATGATCGTGTTACCTCGTTCGGTTCACACCTCAGGCTGGTCGGGGCCCGCCCTCGGTCAACCAGGACCATCCTGCGTGAGCACCACCTTGAGTGCGTCTTTGATTGCCGCGTTGCCAAATGTGTCGTACGCCTTCATGATGTCGTTCAGCGCGAAGCGATGAGTCACGAGCTTGTTCGGTTGCAGCTTGCCCGAGCGCACGACCTTCAGCAGCATCGGTGTCGTTACCGTGTCCACCAGCCGTGTGGTGATCGCGATGTTGCGGTCCCAGAGTTTCTGCAGGTGCAGTTCCACCGATTTGCCGTGGACGCCCACGTTCGCAATGCGTCCGCCGGCCGCAACAACGGCCTGGCAGATATCGAAGGTAGCTGGAATTCCGACCGCCTCGATGGCCACGTCAACGCCAGCGCCTTCCGTCAGGTCCAGGACGTGTTGGGCGGCGCGTCCATCAGAGCTATTGATCAGAGTTGTAGCGCCAAACTCTTTGGCGACACCCAGTCGTTTGTCGTCCAAATCGATCATGAAGATCGCGGCCGGTGAATAGAATTGCGCGGTTAGCAGAACGGCTAGACCCACGGGTCCTGCACCGACGATGGCGACCGTGTCGCCAGGCTTCACTTGCCCGTTCAGAACACCGCACTCAAAACCTGTCGGTAAGATGTCGCTGAGCATGACCATGGCTTCTTCATCGGCGTCGGCGGGAAACTTGTAAAGACTCCCATCGGCTTGGGGGATGCGCACGTACTCGGCCTGCGTTCCGTCGATGGTGTAGCCCAGAATCCAACCGCCGTGCCGGCAGTGGGAATACATCCCACGTTTGCAGAAGTCGCACTTCAGACAGGCCGAGACGCACGAGATGATGACCTTGTCTCCAACATGAAACTCCGAGACTCCAGCTCCGACTTGCTCAACTACACCAATGCCCTCGTGACCGAGGATTCGTCCATCGGTCACCGCGGGAAGATCGCCCTTCAGAATGTGCAGATCGGTACCACAAATCGTCGAGGTTGTAATCCGCACGATGGCATCGCTGGGATCCTGGATGGTAGGGCGTGGCTTATCTTCCCAGGCACGCTCGCCCGGGCCGTGATAGACCAGCGCTTTCATAGTAGTGGCTGAGCTTAGAGGTTCGGCGCTCGCAGGCACGAGCTCGATTTCAGTAATTATCATTATTTCTCCTCGGAAACCGGGATTACGCTGGGGGCGACTGTGGCGTGAAATGGGGACGTACAATTACATCTTCATGTCCATCTTGTTACCCTTCTTTGCGTCCACTATGCATCTTCGACATCATGCTGAAGTGCTTGAGTAAGGCGTCGGAGTGCGCTGCCACTTGTTTAGAGTCTGGCGTATCGGCCTGCACCTCTGTCTCGAGCGCACTGACCTGGTCCTTCACCATTGAGCGCTCCTTACCCATCTTCTCCATCATCCCCTGCATCTTGGCCTTCGTCTCAGCGTTCATGCCGTCCATGTGTTTTTGGTGGATGGCTTCCATTGCATCGAGGCCATGTCTTAGCTCGGCAACCGCCGCGCGTGCGAATTCAACGTCCAGAGCACCCGGCTTCAATGCCTGGTCACGGAGTGTCATGGCGAACCCAGACATACTCTTCATGTGCGCAGTCATCAGCAGGTGATGCGGTGATTTCATCATCTGCGACTTCTCCGACTTCATCCCTGCCATGCCGGGCTTCTTTGGGTCGCCAGGTGTGTGCTTGTGTTGCGTCCATGTTGCGGACGGAGTCAACAGAACAATCATGATGGCTGTGGCCGCCAGCAATGCGCGTGTGCTCACTCTCATATCGTTATGTTTTCCTCTGCTTGGTTGATTCGGGGCGCAGTTAAGGCAGCCCGATAGTTGAAACCTCTCGATTCTCTCCCGCTTCGGTTGTGGTGTCTGTGCGTCATCACACAGATAAGCATTGTGGCCCGCAAAATACCTTTGCAACGCCGTTTGCTGCGGCGATTGGTATGTGCGGTTAGCGCGCAGACTGGTGCTTCTACGAGTTCTTGGGGGCACAGTTCAAGGACTCTTACGTTCCAACTTCGATTTTAAGTATTTAGAAAAGAGGGCTCGATCTGCGCCTGAACGCCCGATTATCAGTGAAGCGCTGGAAGGATCCATTTCCTCGTTGGGAGGGAGGAGTTTATCGAGAAGTGTTTGGACTTGTGCTTTGGAGGGCGGTGGCGTTTCTTCGGACATAACATCTCCATTGAGATTGAATTAGCGTTAGGCAATCGCTGAAGGCTGCCATTTGTTGAGCCACTCAAATCCCAAGATGTTTCCCGCTTGTTTTTCTTCATCTCCCGTCGAATTCATGGTTGAAATAAAGTTGCAGACTTTGAAAAGTATGTCGCGGAGTTTATTTATCTAAAACACAAGAACCGCTGATGAGTGTTCCCGATCAGATTCTCATCGGCATCACCACGTACTTGTATTCGTACTCGCCGCCTTCTGCGGGGCGGAGTTGGGCTTGTGAGTTTCCGTCTTTGAATTCGAACGCGACTTTTCCATCACCAACTACATTCAAAAATTCCTGGAGATACTGCGCGTTGAAGCCGATGTCGGTTTCGTCTCCGGTGTACTCCGCTTGAATGGTTTCATTCGCTTCGCCCTCTTCGGCGTTTTGCGAACTAATGATCAACTGGTTCGGCTCGAGATGAAAACGGATCGCGTGTGACCGCTCGTCTGACATCAACGCTACTCGTCTAATCGCTTGATTCAACGAAGAGCCATCGAACTCGATCGACTTGTCGTTATTCTTCGGCATTACCATCTCGTAATTCGGAAACTGTCCATACAACATTCTCGAAACCAACAATCGCGCACCGACTTCAAAGTAAATATGGTTCTCATCCATACCGAGACTAATCTCACCGTCGTAACCAGCGGTAAGTTTCTTTAACTCCGCCAACGTCTTCCGCGGTATCAGCGTGTCTATCGCATCCATAGAGCCATTTGTACCGGTAGCCTTACGTTCAACGTATGCGAGACGGTGTCCGTCAGTTGTAATCATCTTCGCGCCTGTGCTGTCCAGGATAAACTTCGCTCCTGAAAGGGTGTAACGAGACTCTTCCTGTGTGATCGCGAAGATCGTGCGATCGATAAACGTGTTGAGAATTGAAGCAGCAATTTTGGTAGGTGCAGACTTAAAGCTCGGCACTTCGGGGAACGCATCACGCGAGACACCTACTAGTTTAAACTTCGAGCGATCGCATTTGACAGTCACATAGTCGTTGCTTTCTTTCGTGAAGCTGACGGGCGCATCGGGCAACAGCCTGGCGATATCGAATAGCTTTCTCGCTTGCACGCAAATGGAACCCGGAGTCGTGATCGCTTCTGCATCCATATCGCAACGCACGGTCACATCAAGGTCAGTTCCCGTGATACGGATCGTCGTCTCACCTATGGACTCGATCAAAATATTCGAAAGCACCGGAATAGTGTTTTTCTTTTCGACAACTCCCTGCACAAAGCCGAGTTCTTTCTGGAGATTCTGTTTACTAACAACAAACTGCATTTTCTTAGCTCCTTAAAATTGCTTCTTGTTCGAGTCGGAAGTTGTTAACAACTGATCTGTAACTACCAGTTTAAAACAGTATTTATTTATTACTAGTAGTAGCAGTAGGGACTGTTGATTTGTGGAAAAGTCTATAACTCTTTTGCTCGGTGCAAATCCACTCGACACCAGCTGTGAAAAAAACCAGCTATTCAGGACGACGTGTCGGAAATCCGGGAAACGACTTCTACTCTAATTCCTTGCACAGGTAATACACAGGGAACATCTGTGCATAACTGAATTTTAACCCAGTCTGGGTGGCCTAGCGCTGCAGCGTTTCTGAAATATCACTAACGGTTTTCTGCATACTAGCGTCATTAGCAAGCAGCCCTTCGATCTTTTCAAACGAGTGGATAACCGTGGTGTGGTGCTTCCCGCCAAAAGCTCTGCCAATCTCCGGATAGCTGTGCTTCGTGAATTTCTTGCAGAGGTACATCGCGACCTGGCGCGGCCCGGAAAACCGCCGCGCGTTGCTTTTGGAAACCAGTTCATCAACAGACATTCGGTACGAAGCGGCGACAGCCTTCTGAATGTGCTGGATTGTAATTATGCCGCTGTCTTCATCCGTAGCAATCGTGCGAATTGCGTCCTGAGCGAGCGTTTTGGAAATAGGTTGACCGCGCAACGACGACATAGCAACTAGTCGCACTAACGAACCTTCCAACTCGCGCACGTTGTTCTTGACGCGGCTGGCTATAAACAACGCCACGTCATCCGGAAGGGTAACGGAAGACATTTCAGCCTTGCGTTTAAGAATCGCAACTTTCGTTTCCAAATCAGGAGGTTCGATATCTGCAATCAGTCCCCATTCAAACCTTGAATGGAGACGCTCTTCGAGAGTGGGAATCTCGCGGGGCGGACAGTCGGAACTGATCACGATCTGTTTCTGTTGTTCGTAGAGTGAATTAAAAGTGTGAAAAAACTCTTCCTGCGTTCGCTCCTTGCCGGCCATAAACTGAACATCATCGATCAGAAGAACATCCACCGAACGGTACCGCTCTCGGAAGCTTTGCGTTTTGTCATAACGGATGGCGTTGATCAATTCGTTCATGAATCTCTCCGAAGAGAGATAACAAAGTTTTAAATGAGAGTTTCTACGTTTGATAGCATTGCCGCAGGCATGCATCAGATGCGTTTTCCCGAGACCTACCCCTCCATACAAATAAAGCGGGTTATAGGTTTTACCCGGCGCCTCGGCCACCGCCATCGAGGCAGCATGAGCAAACTGATTGCATGAGCCGACCACAAAACTGTCGTACGTATATTTGGGATTCAAGGCAGCGTCGTTGGGGGCCGCCTGGTTTGTGTTGACTGTGACTGGGGTATCACCCAAAGCAGAACTGGTCGCGACTGCCGGTTCACCTTCAAACGAACTGGCCGCTCCCTGCTTCTTTTGTACCAGGCTTTGCATAGTGCTAGCCCGCAGATCTTCTTCCTCGAGAACCCAGTCGACCGAGTATCCAGACATGCGAAGCTCGGTAAGCGACTGACCAACCAAACTGCTGTAGTTTGTGTTGACCCAATCGCGAACCAACCGATTAGGCGCTCGCAGTCGAATTATTCTTAACGATTCGTCTATTGCTTCAAACTGGATTGAGTTGAACCAGGTATCAAAAGTTTCGCCGTTAAGCTTTCCTCTGATTGAACTGAGAATGCCGTCCCACACACCGTACCCTGATGCCGCGTTCATGTAGACTTACCTTTCGAGCGAATTCGCCCCAACTGACTGACGCATCAACTTAAATGACGTTACACACAACACCCCAAGGACGTTATGACCGTCGGCAGGAAAATTGGCTTTGACGGGTGAGGCCGAGCAGGTCTTCGTCGAGCGAAATGATTTCCACAGTGTTTTCCACAACTATGTGGAAAAGGAAGCCAAGCCGCCTTAAAGTAAAGCTTTAATCCTATATTTATCAATGATTTACCAGCGCGTTCTATTGAGAGGGTCGGAGACTAACATAGAGGTCTGAGGGTTATCAAGTGAACCGGAGCATAAAACATTCTTGGTTCATTTAGGACAGTGAAACGTGGGATGAGGTGTGCTGCTGACGGAACCCGACTCACCAGTTTTCTCTTAAATGTGAACTTGGTTGACCGGCGTATTGAAGGGTCGGCAGAATGGGATTCCCACCGCGCAAGGGCCCGTTTCTTGACATTAACTTTGGCGGCGTTTAGTCTTACGGTTTTCGTTTAAGGGAGAAATCGACACTATATGTCTAAGCGAACATTTCAACCGAATAATAGACGCCGAGCCAAGACTCACGGCTTTAGAGCCAGAATGGCAACCAAGGCGGGTCGGCTGGTTCTAAAACGACGTCGCGCCAAAGGTCGAAAGAGACTGACGCCAGCTCATTATTAAACCGTCTCAGCAAGTCATGAAGGTCTATCTTCGGGCAAGTCAGGAGTTTCAGACGGTATACCGAAAAGGAGATCGTTACGATGCGCCCTTGATGACGGCTTTTGTTCTTGCCAGCGAACTGGCGCATCACAGGCTTGGTGTTACCGCCTCTAAAAAGGCAATCGGGAACGCGGTGCAACGCAATCGGGCGAAGCGACTACTGAGAGAGACTTTTCGACTAAGCGAAGGATCATTAAGCCGACTAACCAGGCATTATGATTGGGTGATCAACGCGAAAGGGCGATTGCTCCTGTCGGACTTAAACAAAGCCACCGGCGACTTTCAGAAAATTCTGGAACGAGTAGCGAGCCGGGAGGCGGAAGATGATGGATTGCAGGTGGCGTGAAGACAGTTCTAATTTCACTACTCAAGTTTTATAAGCTAGCCATTTCTCCTTTACTTCCACCCGCCTGCAGATTCGTTCCCAGTTGTTCTGAGTATGCAATGGAAGCCCTTGGGCGTTACGGTGCCTTGCGGGGCAGCTCAATGGCTCTGCGCCGACTGCTCCGTTGTCATCCATTTAGTCACGGGGGTTACGATCCAGTCGAGTAATGTCCAGCTTGCTTTTCGAAAGGGCCATAGTAGCCTCTCGTTAGCCCTTCCAACTATTCAATGCAACAAAAACGTTTAGTACTCGCCTTACTAATATCCACTGTAATTATTGTCCTTTGGACCTATCTGGCTCCAATAAAGCCACCTCAGCCAAACACTAATTCAACTCCCTCCGCGACTCAGCAGCCCACCGCGACTGCGAGTCCCGCGCCGACAGCACAGCCATCGCCTTCTGTTTCCAGTCTTCCTGCTGTTGAACAATCTCCACGCCGGGCCGTTGTGATCAAGACGCCGCTTTACGTGGCGAAGTTTGATAGCCAGGGCGCGGAAGTCGTGAGTTGGATAATCACGAAAAACAAAGATAGCCAGACTCCTATCACTTCAATTGCCGGCGGCAAGAACAGCAGCATTCCTTTGGAGCTTGTTTCGGCCGAAGGCTTAAAGCGCTCTCCGCGTGAGGCTCCGCTGCAGCTGCTGACTGGAGATAACGCTCTGGACGCACAGCTCTCGCAGGCGAGTTACCGTATCGATGGCAATGATAGCACCGGCGATTTTGAGCTAACGCTTGCTGGTGAAGAAACGAAACGATTGACGTTTCTTTTTAAGGATCCGGGCACCGGACTGGACGTAGTAAAGACCGTGAGCTTTCGTGCTGATCGATATGAGGTCGAGCTGGAGTTAACTCTCAAGCGTAATGATCAAGTCGTTCCGCAAGCGAAAGTTAGAATCGGACCAAGCATTGGCGACCAGGGAGTCTCTTACTACAGCTTTTATTCAGTAGCTCCCGAAGCGATTTCATTCGTCAATGGAGTGGTCGAGCGGCATTCAGCACAAAGCATAAACGAGAACACGAATAGCCCTGACGTCTTGCGGATAAATGGTCCAATTGATTGGGCAGGAGTTGGAGACACTTACTTTGCGATGGTCGCTATTCCCGGCCAAAGGACAGACGGTCAGGAATACCGCACGACTCAATACGACCACGAAATTAACGGGAAAAAGGAGAAACGGTATTTGGTTTCGGCACTGGTTCCCGTTGCAACCGACGGATCAAAAAACGTAGTTTACGCCGGCCCCAAGGACCATTTCTTACTAACAGAAGCCAGCAAGACGGTATCGGCTATCGTTAACCGCCAGGTTGATCTCGATGCTTTGATTGATTATGGCTGGTTCAGTTGGATGTCTCGTCCGCTCGCCATACCAATCCTTAAAGCAATCAAATGGCTCAAGGATCTAACCGGAAACTATGGCATCGCGATCATTCTGTTTACGATCGTGATCTACTCGATGTTTTTCCCGCTTAAGTGGCGTTCGTCGAAAGCGATGAAGAAGGCGCAGAAACTTGCGCCCAAGATGAAGGAGCTGCAGGAGAAGATCAAAGGGCTGAAGGCAAATGACCCAAAGCTTAAGGAACTGCAGGTTGAACAACTGAAGTTGATGAAGGAGGGGAATCCACTTGGTGGATGTCTACCGCTCCTGATTCAAATGCCATTTCTGTTTGCGCTCTATCGCGCCATTACGATCTCGCTCGATTTCCGCCAAGCGACTTTCCTGTGGCTTCCGGATTTGTCTGGTGGCGACCCTTATCACATTCTCGAGTTCCTAATGGCTGGAACAATGGTCGTCTTGCAGTTGATTACGCCGGCCCCCTCTGCGGATCCGTTGCAGCGAAAGATGATGGCTATCGGAATGCCGATATTCATGCTCTACGTTCTTTGGGGTGCGCCCGCGGGCCTGCTGCTTTATTGGCTGGTAGGAAACATTGTCGGGTTCAGCCAACAGTTTCTGATCAACCACTTAACCAGGTCGGACGATGATGAGCCGGTGCCACCTGCACCTAAGTCGCCGGCGCCTAATAATCGGAAGGGACCAAAGTCAAAACCTTTGCCGGCTTGACAATAATTACCGGCTAGTCAGAATCTCTATTTCAAATGCAGGAAACATGCAAAACCGCGGGTGAC
>JANNON010000183.1:0-4592 GCA_031399105.1 Blastocatellia bacterium
ATCGCCTAATCGCTTCTTGAAAGCACTGCGCGGTTAGTCAGGGCGCGAAACGCCTTTGCAGTTGGGCGGTTAGCCAAGACAATTGACGCCGCCCAAACGTTGCGCCTCACCTAGGGAAACAACGGTTCCTGACTTTCCGCAGGGTTTCCTCAACCATGCCACCGCAATAGGCCGCGCTACGCGAACTCGGTACGATATCCTTGAGTCGGACACCGTACTTACGCTTGGCAATTGCCGCCAACTCAGCGTAACGATCAGCAAACGCCGAATGGAACTCCCTGTCTTCGCTATACGTTCCCGGTGATGCAGCTTCTCGCCAAAGTTCGAACGACTCATGCTGCAGGGAAATGTACAGAAAACCATCGCCGGCTTCCTCATCCCATTCGAAATATCTGCTGTCCTCACCAACTTGGACGCTGACCCGTGACGGTGACTCCGCAAGATCCCAGGTAAGAACAAGCGAGTTCCCAGAAATATCTGGCAATTGATCCGGGTGCGCCAGATGATGCGCCGCAAATTCGCGCTGATAGCGAAATTGATTGAGGGCATCCTGATCGCCAGCCTCGGCCAGTGCTTCCAGTCCCGCAACAGGATAAGAACTGTCGATATCCAAAACTCGTCGCGAAGGAGAAAGAATGTCGCCATACAAATACGTGTGGCTTCGCCCGGTTGGAATCAGGGCGGCAAGTTTGTCGCCATATTTCGCCCGAAGGACTTTGACGACTTCGTTGAATCGGTCCACACATTCGTAGTACGCCCGCTCTTTCCAGATGACTCGGCCTTTGTGTTTGATGATTGTATAGGTCGGCCCGTCTGATTCGCCTCGGCTGTCGAACTCAATATCCCAAACCAGGATGAGGGGATCATCCGCAATCCGTGGCAATTGCGCAGGCGATTCAAGATGATGCTCCCCAAACTCCGCATCAAGTTCCATCCGTGAAGCATAGAGATTTTTGTTTTCAATAGTCAGTTCATCCCAGTGCTCGCGCAGCTCGTCCAACGTCGGACCGCAGACGATGGCTAACGCCTCGCTACAAGTTGGACAACGGAACTCAATCACGTCTGGTAACGCGTCCCCGTTGGCCGCATCAATGCGGCCCTCCCAGTGGCACGTCGGACAAACAAGCATTGCCTCTTTCCATCCGTCAAAATAGTTAAATGTTTCCATCGCTCTTACCTTTCCAGAGAGTGCAGCTTTAGCCAAATAGGACGTGGAACAAAGAAACTATTGCTCACGCTCCGCTCAATTCAAAACGCTGCATTGAAATACGGAATGGCGATCAATCAATATCGGTGTTGCAACGACGATGACCAAACCCACCGATTGTTCAAACAAACTCAAATGCCCTTCGCCCTGTGCGACCCACAGAATGAAGTCGGTCATGACGGCAGGCCAATTACGAGTCCACTGGACATCGACTTGGCTTCTCTTTGGCCCGATTCGTTGCCGCTCGCTTCTCTCAACGGCAGAAATACGTTGGCACACGCCTGCAGTGTATTGTCGTGGATGTCGAGCACGCGGCGCAGTGGTTTCTGGTAGCCGCCAGCAAGATTCCATGCCACAGGTAGGCCAATCCGGCGGACCTTTCCAAAAACGAGTCGATCCCGCTCAGCGAGTTCGTCCGTCGTCAGCCAGCCGCCAAGGGGATCGTCGACATGTGGATCGGCCCCTGCCTGATAGAGAAGGACATCGCAACTAGCGAACGACTCAACGATGGCCGGCAACTGACGCAGGAATGATTCTGCTTGGCTGGCCTGATCCCATTTCGCTCCCGCCGAGTAGTGCTTTACTCGAGATTTCAGATGAATCCTGTGCAGAATGGCATCGGTTCCGTCACCGTAGTGCTCGTCACAATCGAGAATGCCGACTTGACCCACGTTTCCCTCGTGAATCAGGACGGCAGCCGCCATCATCAGTCCGTTGAAGGTACAGAACCCACCCCCTGCCGCATACCCCGCATGATGGAAACCCGAACAGGGAGCGACCGCGACGCAGCGATTCTCAATCGCTTCACGCGCGGCCGAGAGCATGGCTCCCGACGTCCACGGCAAGGTGTCCGCAACCGCTCGACTCGTGCTGCCAAAACCGTTAACGCTGCGACACGCGAGAACGTCCTCCACATAACTGCGATCGTGGGCCAGGCAAAGCTGATCAATTCTGGCTGCTTCGGGCGTCCGAACACGCAGTGGAAGTTCCAGGCCTCGCCACGAATTCATCACCTCTCGTGGCTTCCCGGCACTGGGGGAATAGCTGCTTATGTCGGCAACCATCTGCTCACTGTAGAAGACGGGAATGCAGTCGAACGGGGTAAGCACAGTCGGGTTCATCATGTCTTCTCCAGATTGTTGACTGCGCTCCGGTAGGAGGTTCCGCTGAGCTGGAACCGAATGCATCGCGCATTGAGTTAAGTATGCCGGGCTCGAGGCTCACTGGATGCGCCTCTCTGCGAACCTTGCGCTCGGTTATCCCCAACAGGATCTGCACCTAACCAAGACGCTCGACGTTAAATCCCCTAGCTTCGTGTTTTTTCGGAAACAGGCTCATCTGGAGAGCCTTTCAGCGACGACAATTGCGCAATCGAATATACGTGCCGGCAAAAGAATGCTCTTTTGCGATAGCGATCCTTCGCTTGAAGACCACGCTTAGCCCCTGGCCATGACCGCAAGAATTGGGCAATCAAGGAGGAAGACGCCCATCAACGGTGGCGAGACTGCTGTGAAATCACGGCACGCGCACGACCCGTTCTGCAAGGGCAATTCATTAATCAACGACAACTGCTGGCGACGCTTCTTTCCTATCACTGCTGAATAATTTGATTGGATCACTTGTGTTCTTCAATTCACTTCTTACGAGCGGTATCGAATTCGATGAGGGCGATGACTACCTTGAATTCAGGTTTCGCTTGCTGAATGCCGTGATGCTGATCGGAATCGTTTGTACAACCCTGTTTGTTGCCTTTGATTTGAGCGCGATCAATGGGCTCGGACCATGGCAGCTACTTGTAACAGGAATTGACGGAATTACGACACTTGGCCTGTTAATACTGCTTCGAGGCCGGAAAAACTGGTATGTCGTCGTCGCCTGGGTGTTGCTCTCGATCAATTTTATGACCTTTATCTCCGTTCTCGTCCTGGTGGTTAATGACGAATTGCGGGTCATCTGGCTTTATGTCAACCTCGTGGCCGTCTATATCCTGCTTGGAGGGGGCAGGCCTACTCATGACCGTGACCTCGATGGCCGTCATTCTGGGCGCTAACCATGTCCTGGCCGTACCGTTTTCTGGACGCGCCACGACGACTTTGCTGATCAGTTTCGGCGTCACCAGCGTTATCGCCTTTGCCTTTATCGACCGCGCTAAGTCCTGTTATGAGCGCATGTCGACAACAATCATCAGATTGAATGAACTGGCGGACAAGGATGCTTTAACGGGATTGCTGAATCCCCGTGCCTACTACGAGGCGGCCAACCGGATGATTCGCTTGGCGCTTGGCGCAACGAACGATCGCGCCGTTTGCTGTCTTGTTTGTCGATCTTGATCACTTCAAGGCGATCAACGACAGCTTCGGACATGAAACAGGCGATGCCGTTTTACGTCATGTGGCCCATTGCCTGGCGAATCATCTACGGCAGAGTGACCTTCTCGGGCGTATTGGCGGTGAGGAGTTTGCGTTCTTTTTGCCCAATACGACCCTTGAAGGCGCCACCAGACTAGGCGAGAAGCTTCGGGGAGCCGTGGCAAGCCTCGAACCGACGGAAACGGACGCCATAAGTCTCGGTATCACCGCAAGCATCGGGATCGCCGATTATCACTCTGCCGATCAATCCGTGGCTGACATTCAACGACGGGCTGACCGTGCCATGTACCAAGCCAAGATGCTGGGTCGAAACCGGATCGTGGCGATTGCTGCTTATTGAGGTAATTCAGCAGACACAATTTGAAGACTGCCCATACCGCCGCTGCCATCAACGAAGATCCAAACAATGCCACAGATCGATCATCAAGCGCCAAAGGTGCTGCTTTCCTGTCCCCCTGGTGTCGGTTGGATTTGTAGCGCTAAGTGATGCGTGAAGAGTGCAGCGAGTTCCGGATTCAACACAACAAAACGTATTTCTTCGAGCGATTTTAGAGTCGGCAGAGCTTCCGTCACGGTGTTGACCAAGATGGGCACGGCGTCCTCCGGCGGGTACGCATAAACGCCCATGGATATCGCAGGCACGGCGATTCTCTTCATGCCGTGCTGTTCCGCTGTCTGCAAAACATTTCGCATGGCCAGGGCCAAGTGCGCGGCAGGGTCCGGATCAAGGAAGAACTTGGGGCCTCGAACATAAATGATCCACCGATTCGGAAGCGAGAAACCCGAGGTAACGACGACGTGGCCGAGACCCAAAGGCGCATATTGAATAGAACAGGGTTCAAGTTCTGATTCGGCAGCACTGTAAATGGCGCCGCAAACCCCCGCTCCTGCTCGCAGGTTCTGGTGGGCAGAATTGACAATGCCATCACAGTCACTTTGCTTAACAATGTTTCCAACTACGACAGTAATCATCGGTTTTTTCCTCACAGGCTACATCGCGTCAAGAATCTCGGAAA
>JANNON010000218.1:0-3895 GCA_031399105.1 Blastocatellia bacterium
GGGAATAATCTGATTGCATTGGGTTACGTCAAGAGTTGGTTTGGCAATATCCGAGCCGGCCTTGGTATTAGTTCTGGTGGAGTTATTCAGGCTGCACGGAGTATTCAGGCAGGCGATGAAATTGCGGCCGGCTACGATTGCGGAATCTTTGCCGCAACGGGACTCAGACTTTCGGACTGGGAGGCTAGTGGGCAAGTCGTTGCCCGAAAACGACCGACCAACCTGATAAGCGGGTATTGGGCCGAAAAAGTGGATCCGGATTTGGCGGGTGAGATTCCAAGACAAGTCAGGGCGAAAACCCTGCGGTTGGACGACTCTGGATGCTGGCAACTTCCTAACGAAGAAACCATTATTAAAGTGATTGGGATCGGCAATTCGGGCGGCAACTCCGTAGACCACATGATCCATGAAGGTCTGACTGCGGTTGAATTTGCCGTGGTCGATACTGAACCGATGGTGCTCAATCGAAGATCTGCAGAAGTTCGTATTCAAGTTGGCGGAATACGGGATGACACACGTGCCACACCCTTGGATGCTGGTAATGTTACAAGCGAAGAACTCGATCGAATTGTTGCTTTTCTAGATAACGCGCACTTGGTTTTCATCGTCGCGGGCGTTGAGTGCGAGATCGGTCACGAGGTGACGGCGACTATCGCCAAAGTGGCGCGCGAACTGGGTATTTTCACCGTGGCTGTGGTGACCGTGCCTTGCCTTTGCAGATGGAATCGCGCCCGCTTGGCAGACTCGAATTTCAAAGTGTTGGCTAGTCACGTTGATTCAGTTGTCGTGATTCGAAACGCCAACGCACTGATAACGCTCGGAGACGATAGGTCGATAAGCGGAGCGTTCAACGCCGCAGATCAAACCGCGAGCGAGGTGGTCCGCAGTATCCGCCAAATGATCAACGTTCCGGAGCTCATCAACCCTGACTTCGGGGATATTCGAACCGTTATGTCCGTCGGCGAGGCGCCCGTAGCTGTAATGGATTCTGGCATCGCATCCGGCCCGAATCGTGCACGGTTGGCCGCCGAGCAGGTTGTGGCGTCATTGCATCTGGACGGTATTGGTCTTGGTGAAGCGCACGGAGTTCTGGTTAACATCACTGCGATGCGGGGCCTGGAAATGAAGGAGGTCAATGACGTGATGAGCACCATCCGGGAATCCTGTGCCGACGATGCACAAGTCGTGTTCGGCACCCGGTACGATGAGCCTATGGGAGACGATATGCGCGTTACTGTCATCGTCGTTTGGGATAGCGCTGATGTTGTACCTGCGAAAGTGCCGTAGTACCGACGTGTTTATCGTGACCATGATGATCTCCTTCGCCCCCCCCAGCAATGTAGTGGCGAAACGAACCTAGGCAGGGGATCTATTACATGGACCTTAGCGACTGACAGCAACCACCAGGCTCTGCGCCCTCGGTGCTGGGTAATAAAGCCAATTACTTACTGGCGGGGACTTTTACAACGCCAGCGTAGCTTAAGAACTGGGTGCGCTTCGAAGCGACGCTAAATGTCGCTTAGCCTTTCTACACTTGCTTCTAAATTAAGGCCGATTCGGGCGTTAAGAAGCATCATTGGAAGGGGATTGAAATGCAATTATCAGAAGATCGTTTCACTATTACTGGAACGCTAACCCTTGGATAACTCGATGGAGTACTCGTGACGGACTGGAGCCGTAAGTCAGTATGTGATTTGGCCACTGCCTGCAAGATGTGCGAAATAGATTCTGCACTACCTGTCAATGAGCGAGATGAATTTGCAGAGATCTTTGCATTTGCAAAGCAACTCTCTACATTGCCAAACGCAGGTGGTACTCACAATATTTCCGCTGTTATTTCAATGGCGTGCCGCGTATGCCAGAACACATTTCTTCGTGACTGTTCCGGTCGACAAGACTGGCACCAGCCTTGCCTTCTGATTCAAGAACGAATCTGTAAACAGGAGCAGACGCGCTTGGCCGAGGCTGCGCAAGGACAGAAGGGGACACCACGAGTTGGAACGAAGTCGGCTTAGTTAGTAACGCCCTCTGGTGTTTCGATTTTCGGGCTGCACGGTATCTCAGCAATCAAGTCACCCATTGGCGCACTTCAATCAAGATTGTGCATTACTTTGAGGTCGACTCTCCATCTGTGCGACACGTTTTGTCGTATTGCCGTTTTAGGATGCTCAAACAGAATATTCATCAGGTGGCGAGATGAAACGCAGGGAATTCATCGGCTTCACAAGCCTTGTCGCAACTTTCTGGCTCCCATTACTTTCGCGATGCGGACAGGAGTTCATTATTGAAGCTGCAACAGATTACGATTCTATTGATCTGGATCGTCACATTGTTAATCTAACGGAGCGGCAAGGCAGCGGTAGTACAACGGTCATCAAGGTCGTTGGTGTTGGTGGTGCTGGGTTGAATGCCGTCGAGCACATGATTCGTGAGGGAATTCAAGGAGTCGAATACATCGTTACTGATACCAGTGCACAAGCACTCGCCCGCAGCAATGCTGATGCACGCTTGCAACTTGGTCAGACAGGTCTCGGTGCTGGTGGCATTCTGTTAGCTGGTCGACATGCTGCGATTGAAGCGCGAGAAATCATCGCTGGGTCGTTGAGGGGCGCTCACATAGTTCTTATCGTAGCCGGCATGGGTGGTGGAACGGGGACTGGTGCAGGTCCGATTGTTGCCGAAATAGCGCGTGAATTGGGCATCTTGACCGTGGCCGTGGTCATCAAGCCGTTGGGCTTCGAGGACAAGCGCCTAAAAATCGCCGAGGCCGGTATTGCCGAACTGCAGAAGTATGTCAATTCGCTGATCGTATTTCTCAACGACAAATTGCTGTACGTGCTCGGTGACGATGTGTCGATGGACGAAGCGTTCAAGGCGGCGGACAACGTGCTACGCAATGCCGTCGGCGGGATCGCTGAAATCATCAACCTCCCCGGTCTGGTGAATGCCGACTTCGAAGAAGTGCGTACCGTGATGGGCGAAATGGGCATGGCCATGATGGGCTCGGCCAAAGCGTCCGGCGTCGATCGTGCGCGTATCGCGGCTGAGCGTGCCGTGGCTTCGCCGCTGCTTGAAGGCGTCAATCTTTCTAGCGCCAAGGGTGTGTTGGTGAACATTACGTCGACGCGCGGTTTGAATATGCCGGAGGTGATCGAAGCGATGAACACCATTCGCGAATTCGCTTCGGAAGACGCGCACATCGTCTTCGGTGCGGTCTACGACGAAAACATGGGTGAAGAGATCCGTGTCACGATCGTCGCTACCGGTTTGGGGCAGGCGAGGTCCAAGCGGCAAATCTTTGAAGAGATGGACCAAGACATACCTGAAGTTGTATCTAATGTTGTTAGTCGTGACAAGTCCAAGTCCCTGGCTGTCGGATTCAAGAAGCACGTTCTCGAAATGCTTTCGTCCGGACTATGTGTAGCACCGCCCACGCTAAGTACTGCCGCACTGACGAGAGGCAATATCTATTTCACCAAGTACTATCGCCCAGATTAAATGTAGCTGCGTAATCTCAGTCACCTCTTCTCACTCGTGCGTCCTTTTCAGAATTCTGCATGGCACGAGTGTGATCACCCATGCCTGCTTGCGCGTTCCGCCCCTTAGCCCTGTACGCCTTAGGCCCGCTCATCGGCCTTATGTGGAGCGCTACATAAGGCCGATGAGTGGAATTCGACCTTTGCTGTCAGTAGCGTTGATAAAGTTGTATGGCTGGTGTCAGGCGGTAACGGCACGCGAAGACACCTACCCGGATCGGGGCTCACGTCGCCGTCCCTTCGGTCAGTCTGATTGCAGGCGCTACACGGTTCATTAGGAATTGAATTAGCTGCGCTTGTTCGAGCTTCCGATCGGCAGGGTATGCGCGCCTATTGCATTGATCGGAGTGAGTCAGTGC
>JANNON010000219.1:0-1820 GCA_031399105.1 Blastocatellia bacterium
CGCATACAGCTTGTCTATCTGTTCGTCCTGGCGGTGCCTATCGCTTGCATAGCGTGGACCGTGACTCATGAAGAGGTCTTTCGCGAACCACGTGAATACTGCCTTAGGCGCAGCCGGAACGGACGGGGTTGGATCAGTAGAAAGTTTTTTTATCTGTTCACCTGTGAGTATTGCTTTAGTCACTATGTGGCGGCCGCAATGATTCTGGTGACGCGTTACAAACTTCTGTATCCCGACTGGCGCGGGTACATGATCGCGTTCTTTGCGCTGGTGTGGATCGCAAACCAGTATATGAGCCTTTACAATCGGCTTCGGCTCGACATCAAGACGGAACGTCTTGAAGGCGACATCAAGGAAGAGGTCGCGAAGGATATCGGGAAAAGGAAAGCAACGGCCGGCAAATAGCAAATCCGGTCAGTGGTCAGTGGTCCGTTGTCCGTTGTTCTTGCTTTGACAGGTTAAGACTAAAAAAAGCCTTTCAGTGGTGGATAGACAAAACAACGGACAACGGACCACTGACCACGGACCACTGACAACGGACCGTCTTGATTAGCGATAACCAGAATCTTCCTGAATCGGTATAATGCTTTTCGCCCCCCACACCTTAACGAATCAAAAACAAGAAAGGGCATCAATGTCTCGACTCGCTGACAGCCGATTCACAATCCTTCTGTTCATAGTTGCATTTGCCTTCGCGGTCACGGCATGCACTTCAAGTAACATGAATTCGCAAACAACGCCTGCCGCCAACAGGCCGGCAACGCCTCCGTCGCCCAGCGCGTCGCCGGTTGCCAGCTCCGCATCACCGACGAAGAAGGTGAACCTGAATACCGCAACGCCGGCAGAGTTTTTAGCTGCCATCCCAAACTTAGGCAATCGTATGGTCCACGAGTTTGAAGAGTATCGACCCTATCGCAGCATCCTTCAATTTCGTAAGGAAATTGGTAAGTACGTAGATCAGGCTCAAGTCGCGGAATATGAAAAACATGTATTCGTTCCCATCGACCCGAACCAGTCGGATGCGGCTACCCTGCAGCAGATTCCCGGGCTCGATGAGTCGGAAGCACAGGCCCTAATTTCGGGGCGGCCATACGCATCTCCGCAGGCATTTCTGGAGAAACTTGCCGACAAGATCTCGGCAACCGATCAGGACATCGCCAAAACGTTTTTGAGCATGCAATGAGCACCGGCGAGGTCTTAAGACAGCTCCGCCGCTTTTTGCTCACCCTCGCGATGTTCATATTCGCTGGAACTCTGCTTGAGCTGTGGCTGGTACAGCATTATCAGGATGCGATTCAGTGGCTCGCCTTCATTATCGCGGGAGTTGGATTGCTGGCAGTGCTGCTGGTCGTCGTACGCACCACTCGAGTTACGATCTTACTCTTGCGAATATTTATGATGCTGACGATTGTGGGTAGTCTCTTCGGCATCTACGAACACGTCAGCAACAACATAGCTTTCGCCCTGGAGATTCAGCCTAATCTCGCGATGCGAGAGTTATGGTTAAAGGGCTTGAGTGGTGCTAATCCGTTACTAGCACCGGGTAGCCTGGTAATCGCAGCCTTACTGGCATTGGCAGCCAGGTACAAGTACTCTGTCGCAACAACTAACAAAACTTCCGGTTACGAAGTCGATCCACCGCAGCCCGAGAAACCCTCTTATGTTAAAAGCAGCCGTTGAGCATTATCACGAGTTATTGAAGGATGAGGTGCTCGCCGAGTCGTCACGAAGGATGCTCGATGAAGGGCTCGAACACGCGAAATTGATCTTCGGAGGCCGCAGGCTTTCCCCTTATCTACGACCGCACTTCGTTACGGAAA
>JANNON010000238.1:0-1721 GCA_031399105.1 Blastocatellia bacterium
CTTGAAACTGGCATGGACGTTGCCGTTAGCGTTCGTGCTAGGACGCAGTAGTTTCTACAGGATAAAGGAGGAAGCGCTCATGTTGTGGACGATCTTTGTAATTCTGTTGGTTCTTTGGCTGCTGGGTATGGTGAGCAGCTACACGATTGGCGGGTTTATTCACGTTCTGTTAGTGATAGCACTGGTCGTGCTACTGCTGAATATCATCGGCGGCAGACGAACGACGATCTAGCACTTCACGACAGATTAACCAGGATGAGCGCTCTTTGCAGGGATTTGCTTCCAATCTGGAGGCCCCCGCAAAGAGCGTTTTCGTTTGGCGAAGGGAAAGTCCTCGGCGCGATGAAGTCACCTGACTTCATCTGCGCGCAGATCTCTTTGGCCAAAGCTCTTTACAGTTTCGTAATGATCCGTCCGACCGGATATAGATTCAGATGCGGATCCCAGTAAGGGGATCGTTCATAGAAAAACTCAAGACGTTGGCGCGGACTTGCTGCGAAGCTCGCATCACTTTCCAAGCGATGGTCGAACTCAGCCCGCAGTTGTGAATTGCCTGACAACATCTCCCGCGCCAACGTCTCCAGCACATAACTTTCGCCATACTCCTTCTGTTCAAAAATCGCGCTGAAGAATCCCCATCTCACAAATGAATCCGGCGCCTCAGGCTCGAGCAGATTGATTACCACTCGCGCCAGCGGTTGGGCCAAAGGCACTACTACCGATCCGGCCGGAAAAGTTCCGCGCTCAGGAACCACCTCGGTTCTGAAGTCAGAAAGAAAACGTCCCTCGAAGGGAGCAGGCGCCCAACTCACATTTGAAAAGCGATAGCTCTCGACTTCGATCTCAACGGATTCCGCCATGATCCGCATCTCGATTCCATGATGCCGCAATACCTGAATTGGCTCGATCCACTGCGGCGGAATGACGTAATAAAGCGGCGGCGCCACCGCTGTCTTAACCCGAAACTGATCGAACATCGGCACCGTGACGTCTAGCGGTTCAGTGCTAAAAATCACCCGCACGTCGTTAGAGATTTCGCTGAGCTCGGTCTCGTATTTGACAGCTTTAAGGTCGAACGCCCTCGACTGTTCAATAATGTCGAAACTAAGTGGCTGCTTTCGTTCAGGATTGTAACTCGCTCCCACCTTCACTGTTTGGGCATCAGCCGCGCGCCCCACGCGCAACAACTCATCCGGTTCGCGGTTTACTTCTTCCAGAATAAAACGGAGAAAGTTATAGGTTCCAATCACTCGCGGCTGGTAATCCTTCAGCATGTGCGTTTCGATTAGAATCGCCGGACGATTCCTTAGCGGAACGTACCCGGTCGAGAATCGCGGACTGCCATTGAAATCGCGCATGCCTTTACTCAGATCGCGGTTATCTATGAACTCGAGATACCAGGAGATAACACTGCCAGCCGCTTCAGTTGCCGGATGAACTTTGCCTTGGATGACCTCTCTTTCCCAAGCAACCACTTCCGGCGCGATGCCTTCGTGGTGTTCAAAGTGATAGGTGATATGCGACCGATAATCGGCGCCGTCGGTAACGTGGCAATCGATAAACAGATCGGGATTCCACTTGTTCCAAAGACCGAGCCACGCGCGCGTCTCAGGAGTATCAACCTTCATGTAATCGCGATTCAGGTTCTGGTTGGTGGTAGTGCCGCGCCAACCCATTTCGGCTGGACCGTTTTGATTGATGCGATTGAAGGGAGTGCTTCG
>JANNON010000265.1:0-2901 GCA_031399105.1 Blastocatellia bacterium
CGCGGCTTGAGGCCAAGGGCCTGAAGGATACGGGCAGCTTCCATCATGACGGCCGACCCGGCCGCGTTGTCAGTGGCACCCGTGGCCGAGTGCCATGAGTCCAGGTGGCCGCCGAGCATTACCACTTCATCCTTTAAGTCCGTCCCCGGAATCTCTGCGATGGTGTTGTAGGCCATCAGATCGCGATCATGAAACTGCACGGACAGATTCACGGCCATGCGGACCTTTTCACCGGCTTCAATCATCCGCGCGATACGATTGTAGTGCTCGACCGCCATCACTAACTGCGGAGTGATTTTCGGCGCACTCTTGTCGTAAGCAGAGATCGAGCGCGAATTGGGTGCGCCCGGATTCGGAACCACTGCCTGCGGCACAGTCGCCGATTGAACGAAGATGGTGCCACCATCACCCAGGCGACTGGGATCAATTAGGACTGCGGCGCCCTCATCCTGAAAGAACTTGTACTTGGTCGAAACGAACTGCATTGCTGCCCTCTGCGTCGGATTCATTTGGATTCGCCGTGATTGTCCAGGGCGCGGTTCCGGTGCATCGGCGAGTGCCAGCAAGTCTTTGTCTTCGAGACGCGTTGCAGGTGCTGCGAAACGAGCTTTCACTTCTCTCATTGGCGCGGTCAGAACAATCGCGCCTTTGAGTTTGCCTTTGTATGCCTGCAGTTCGGCTTCATCTTTTGCGTCGACGTAGACGACTTCCGTTACCACTTCGCCGTTAGTGCCTGGTGACCATGCTTTCGGATAAGCAATCAACGGAATACTTAGTGGGTTGATCACTTCGGCTGAGAAGCGATTTAGAGACCAGCCACGGCCAAATGGACCCCACGGTTCCAGACGAGCGTTCTGCATTCCCCACTTTGCTAGCTGGTCGCGAGTCCACTCGTTCGCCCTTTTCATTCCTGGAGAATTGGTCAGACGCGGACCAATGACGTCCGTCAGATAGTTCAAAGTTTGCATGATCTGTGAACGGTTCATCCCCTCATCACGGATCCTTTCGTTCGGATGATTGGGATCGCTCTCAGGAGCTTGCTGACAGGCTCCGGAAGGAATGGCGGGCATCGCGGGCCCAACAGCCGGACCAGCCGGTTGCCCGGGCGGTGGTGTTGGTTGCTGCGCGGGCGGTTGCGCAAACGTGACGAAAGATGAAAGGACAAAACACGTCAATGCTACGACAGCTGTTATGCGTCGGACGATCATAGCTCTCTCCTAATACTTATTGAGTGCACTTAACTGAGTTGGGAAAATTCGAACGGACTTATACCACAATCGAGGGGAAAAGGTTTCGGTAGGAAGGCATTCGGTAGTGATGCATTTTGAGGTTGAAAAGGATTTCGCCGTAAAAGTCATGATGTCAGTACCACCTTGCGGTAGCGGGTGGGGCGCACCAACGCATTCTTTTGGGTTCTATGCTTAATTCATCACAACGCCCCACCCGCTGCCGCGAGGTGGTACTGAACTCATGACACCCGATCGATCGCGAACGGGCAAATTGCTCACTACCAGACATTCCAGGCCGTCTTCGCAACAGGGCATTCCGGCGGTCGCCGAGAGATAAAACGATCTGACGAGCGGAGACGCGATCGAACCGGAAAGATTCTGGCCTCTTAAAATTCCAACCCTTCTTCCTTCATCAGCGCGCCAAAGTTTTTCAAAGCTTCGATATGTTCCTTCTTGAGCTTGAATTTCTTGTCGCCTACCTTGAACTCAATCTTCTGCGCTTGTGCAATCTTGTGGTAGTCCGCGAAGGGCAAGCGCTTGGCGGCCTCCTCCTGCAACAATATGCCGCTGATACCCATGCCCGGAAGAATGTTGGCAAGGCGACGCTCATTGCTTCCTGTGAGATCCATTGGCCCGAAATGAAAAGTCTCCACTTCGGTCAAGACTGATAAATCCCGTTTGTGTTCGAAGCTGCTTTTGACGCCGCGTACGGTTCCCTGCGATGCGGAAAGAATCGTAACCGTCACCGTGTCGGGAGTTTTTATTAGTTTCCCAGGGTAGTTGAACGAGACCATGAGGTCGACACTTTCGGAATTGTTCACACCGGAGACTGAATTTTGAGGTGGCTCCCAAATTCGCAGCGGCCCGATCCAGGCTGTCGTGAGATTATTGGTTGCGGAATAGCGAGTTTCGATCTTCGTCTTTCTCTTCGATTTTGAGCTTCCGGTGGTAATTTGCGCTTCACTCACCGAGCAGAAACAGAATCCGAGAGCGAGGATAATCAGTAACTTCATAACGTCTGTTTTTAGTTGAAATAGTCTCTCAACGACTAGCGGGGGTCTCCTTTGCGACCACAGCTTTCTTAATCACGTCGGCGCTGGGTTCGATCGAGGTGTATCCGCACTCCTCGTTTGCACAGTGCCGGAACGTCCCCTGTTTCTTCGTCGTCTTCTCGAGCAAGAACGGCGCGTCGCAGTTTGGACAGATCTCAGAAACGGGCTTGTCCCAATACACGCGATCACAATTCGGATATTGCGAGCAACCGTAGAACGCCTTGCCGCGTTTCGATTTCTTAACTACGAGTTCGCCGGGACAATCCGGACGCGGACACGATACGCCGGTGGTCTCCTGCTTGATGAACTTGCACTTCGGATAGTTTGAGCATGAGACAAACTCGCCGAATCGTCCCTGACGTCTGACGAGATGTGCGCCATCTACCGGACACTTCTCATCAAGCGGTACGGGGGGCGGTGCGGCCGCGCCACTCTTTCCAATCTTCCGGATGTTGCGACACTCGGGATAACCGGTGCAGCCAAGAAAGGGCCCGAAACGTCCACGCTTCATCTGCATCGACTTACCGCAAAGCTCGCAGACTTCAGGCTCGGCAGCGTCCTCTCCACCGGCGGCGCTCTTTCCATCGCCGTGCGCCCTGCGCCTGGAGCATTTCCAGCGC
>JANNON010000300.1:0-4887 GCA_031399105.1 Blastocatellia bacterium
AGCGTAACAAACATTTAAGGCGCGATTCACAGCGCCTTAACTCCTGATGAGTAGAGTGCCGCTTCGCCTCTAAGTCTATTTTTCCGAAGTTCACTAATCACAGGAGAATTGTATGAAGCAGAATGCCCCCCAGGCTGTCCGGTTTTTGTCTATCATTGCGCTTGCCATCCTTGGGCTAGTGTTTTTTCATTTAGCGCCAACACGGGTTAATGCTCAATCAGGGGCGACGGGCACGCTAACCGGCACCGTTCAGGATCCAAACGGAGCAATCTTGCCAGGCGTTACCGTCACGGTCCGAAACTTGAGTACGGGTGCCTCGCGGACGGTCACGACCAACGCCGACGGCCATTGGACCATCCCCGGTTTGTCAGTAGGGGCATATGAAGTTGCCTACGAACTGACCGGGTTTAAGAGACTTGTGCGCGATCGCACTGAGGTGGAAGCATCAGTTCCACGCACCCTCGAAGACAAGCTTGAGATCGGGGAGGTGGGTGCGACAGTCAACGTCACCGGTGGTACCGATCTAGTCACTCCTGATACAGCCACGACGTTTCGCCAGCTCTCGTCGGAAGACCTCGTGACTGTTCCAACCTCAACCCGCAGCTTTACGCAGTTGCTGTCGACCGAGGCCGGCGTCAATACCGAACTCTCGCCGGTGCTTACAAATGGAAATGGAAACCAGTCGCCGTCGGTCAACGGAACGCGTACGACGAGCACCAGTCTTTTCTTCAATGGGATCGACGCGACCAACATCACATCCAACGAGGGCTCTCTAAACGACAATATCGCACCTGCACCCGAGAGCTTGCAGGAAGTGAAGTTGCAGACGAGTTTGTACGACGCTACCACGGGTCGCTCTGGCGGGGGGAACTTCCAGCTAGTCACAAAACAGGGTGGGAACGCATTTAACGGATCTGCCTATTACTTTCTTCAGAATGAGAAGCTAAACGCCAACGATTTCTTCTTCAATAAGGAAGGAATAGAAAGACCAAAGGCGCGGCGGAATGAAGCGGGCTTCACGCTGGGCGGACCGATCAAGTCTGACAAAGTTTTCTTCTTCGGCAGCTACCAATACACGGACGCGATTACCGGCTTTGTGCCCACCGCTCGTAGTGTGACGGTTCTGCCGCGTGCCCTGGGCCGGATTACCGGACCGCGCACGGCCCAAAATTTGGCAGACGCCTTTAACGCGGACAGTGGCTGCACTGCAGGCGTGAATTGCTTAACGCCTGCAGACATCGCACCGGTGGCAGTAAGGCTTCTTAACCTTGTGAATCCCGTGACCGGGGACTTTGTGATTCCTTCACCGCGGCCGAATGCGCGGTTCGTTGGTGTGGATCGCGCGGGCGCACGCGCTTTTCAGTTTGGTTTCGCGCCGGGAGTGGTGAGTCGAACGCGACAGGAAAATAACCCACTGGTCCAACAGTTGAACGTCCAGCCTTCGTCCTTTAAACAAAACCAGTTCACCACTCGGCTTGATGCTCGACTCTCGCAGAAGAACACGCTGACGGGAACATTCTTCTTCAGCAATTTCCCGGCGCTTGATTCGTTCCCGGACCCTTCAAGTCTGGCTTCGCCGTTTACGCTAAGTCGCGGCGATCGAAACCGGACCGTGGCGATCTCCGATCAGCACATCATCAGTCCGACGCTGATCAATGAAGCTCGCTTTGGCTACTTTTACTTGAATAACACTCGCAGTCTCGATGAGCCCTTTCTCACCGACGAATTTACCAGCGCAGCACTTGGTATTTCGAATCCCGCACTGCTTTTCGACAACAGTCCAGGTACCAGGCGCTTGGGACACTTCATTGGCCGTCCGGGCACCAACCTATCGCAGTTTTCATTTGGCGGTCCCAACGATTCTTTCAATAGAAGGAAGCAACAGACCTTTAGCGTGTCAGACAGTGTGACGTGGATTCGCGGAAATCACACATTCCGGATAGGGGGCGATTTCAAGCGTCACCAGTACGATTCGAATCTGCCAGAAGAGCAGGCAACGGAGTTTGAGAAGTATGACAGCTTCACACAGTTTTTGACGGGCAATGCAACTGAGGCAGACACGCAATTTGGTGTGACGAACAAAACCTTTAGCTTCCGCGATTACAGCTTGTACATCGCTGACGATTGGAAGGTCTCCCGAAAGCTGAGCCTAAACCTCGGTTTGCGTTACGAGTTATTTATGTGGCCCACGGAGAAGGACGGAAGAATCGGAAACTTTGACTTCACCTCGTTCGAGCCTTGCTTTACACAGTCGGGCGCAACGACTGCGCTCTGCGATAGCCCATCCTCTGGTTTTATTGTGCCAAACAACGTGCGTGCGACTGGCCTCGGGAACGTTGACGCCGCCATTGATGTGACGGCTCGGGCTGGAAACAATCACACGCTTAATGGGCAGGACACGAACAATTTCGCACCCAGAATAGGTTTTGCCTATACGCCACTCGATTCCAGCAAGCTCGTCGTGCGCGGCGGTTACGGATTCTTTTATGACCGTCCGTCCGCCTCGTTTATAAACACCGTATTCAGTAACTATCCCTTCTTGAGGGAAATCGAGATCACCGTTCCATCGGGCAGCGTGCCTTACGAGAATGCTTTTGGCGCTCAGCCGACAGCCTTGCCTTTGAGTAGCTGGTTGCCTTTCCGAATTACGCGCGCATCAGGAGTGGGCGGCACATACGTAATTCGCGACAACACCGGCGTCTCTCGTGATCCTCGGGGCACCGCGACGACTCCTCCGGGAAACATTGCTGAGACGTTTGAATTTCGAGCCGTGGATCGCAATTTGAAAACTCCGTATGTCCAGCAATGGAACCTCGGGTTTCAGTACGAGCTCGCCAAAAACACCTTGATCGAAGTGCGTTATGTTGGAACCCGAGGTCAAAACCTGTTGCAGGCCGTCGCTTTCAATCAGGGATTTGATCTCAATGACCCAAGCACTCCAGATCACATTTACGATCGCTTCAATCAGGCATATCTCGCTGCGGGATCGCCAAATGGTCCACTGAACGCTGGAAACACGGCCCGAGAGCGCGGTGTTGGCAGGGCGTTCGGATTTGCCAATCCTTATCGAGTCGGGAGTGCGGCAACTTGTGCGGGCGGTGTTTTAACCCTGCCAGGGGGAACACCACTGGATCTGAACCTTGCCAATCCGCTGACCTGTGCGGGCAGCACGATTGGCGGAGGACAGGTGATCAATTTTGAGGCTCGCGTCCCGGTCCTTGGCTTCAATGTTCCGGAGGCACTCATACTGCGCTCGAATGGCGAGTCAAGCTACAACGGCGCTCAATTCAGTCTAACGCAGCGTCTATCTCGCGGATTGCAATTCAATGCCGCCTACACCTGGTCCAAGTCGATTGATACCAGCTCGACGGATCCTGGCAGCACCGCAGGTTCGGGCAAGCCTGACGTTCCCAATACAGGTTTTGTCGTGCAAGGCGATCTACGGAACCTTGACGCTAATCGAGCAGTCTCGGATTTCGATCGCACGCATCGCTTCAGCCTGAACTTTGTTTATGACTTACCGACGTTTGGATCGACCAGTAATTTTGCTAAGGGCTGGCAAGTGTCGGGTTTCTTCCAGGCCCAGACAGGATCTCCTTACACCATATTCTCGCCAGAGCCTGAAATTCAGACGGCTCAGCAATATGCCGATCTCGTGAGGGGCTCGGGCGGTCTGTATCGACTTGGTTTTGGGCGTCCGGGATTGTGCGGAACGCTCGATGAACTACGACAGCAGGGCTCGGATATTACGGAAGACGCGTTTAATTCAGGAGTCCTTTGTACGTCGTTGGGCCAGAATGGCAGTCTGGGCCGCAACGTCCTCAGGGCATCAACGCAATCGCGGTTTGATTTCGGAATCGTGAAAAACACCAAGCTCACAGAGAACGTTTCACTCGAGTTTGGATGGGATATTTTCAACGTCTTCAATCGCGCAAACTTTGCCGCACCGGATTTTGAGCTGGGCAGTCCGGACTTTGGCCGAATCACCACGACCGTAGGTGGCCCGCGGGTTATGCAGTTCAGAACCAAACTGAAGTTCTAATTTGTGACTCAGAATTCATTTGCCGGCGAGCAACGGCAGTGATTCTTTCGAAGGCAGCAGCAGGGATTCATCATGTCCGTAAAAGAAATGTCCATACCAGGGCTGGAAAGCCAAACACACGTGAGTGATGACATTTACGATGACGGCTACTTTCGGGTCGAGCATCGAAATTATTACGTGGCGTGCGGGGGCAACTCGTTAAAGCTCCCGCGCGCGGAATTCCTGATCATCTCGCGCTTGGCCCGCAGCCCGGAGCGGATAGTAACTGCGGATGATTTGTGGGCTTCAGTTTGGGGCGATCATAAGCCGCTGAACTCTGAGAGTCTTCATGTCTACATCTATCGGCTCAGGAATAAGCTGCTGCCTTACAACATTATGATCGACACGATGGTAAACGTTGGCTACAGACTCGTAGTTAATCAATCGGCGAGTTCTTAGACGCGGAAAGCGATTTACATAGAGTTCAGTTTTCGTTCAGATAAATGTAACACGCTGGCCCTACGATTGAGTCATTAGTAAAAAACGACCTTCAGGAGAAGTTTATGTCCCATGCCGCCAAAGTGGCTGTGCTGATGATCGGAACCTGCTTTTTGATGCCCGCTTGCAAAGGTGGTCCCGGATCTAGCGCTGAGTCTACTGTGATCAAGATCGACGGCTCCAGCACGGTCTTTCCGATTACTGAAGCAGTGGCAGAAGAGTTTCAGAAGGAGAAACAGGGGAAGGTAAATGTCACAGTCGGCATCTCGGGGACTGGCGGAGGTTTCAAGAAATTCGTGCGCGGTGAGATCGATATGGCTGACGCTTCGCGCCCCATTTTGGCGGAAGAGATGGCGCAGGCTAAGGCT
>JANNON010000586.1:0-3609 GCA_031399105.1 Blastocatellia bacterium
GGGTGCCTCAAAGATTCAGCGGGAGTACAAATTCGTTCTGGGTGAAAAGTTTCTTGAGGTGAAAAATCAAAGCACGTATGAGCCGCAGCCAAAGAATCCGAAAGGAGAAGTTCACCAGGATTGGGGGATGATGAGCTTTGATAAGAAGCGCATGAATTTCGTGTTCAGGCAGTTCCACGTCGAAAGTTTTGTGATTCAGTATGTGATGACCAGCCCCAGTACGGATGCCAAGACGATCGTCTTCACCTCGGAAAGCATCGAGAACGTTCCGGTCGGATTTCGCGCTCGCGAAACTTACAAGATCCTCGGCCCAGACGAGTTCGTAGAAGTTTTTGAGATTGCCGCAGCTGGAAAGGAATTTGAGCTTTACAGTGAAGGCCGCCTCCGCCGCAAGAAGTGAGTGGGAAGATTGCGATAGAGAACTTTAATTTACGAGTACGGTGTGTCTACTCCAGCTGTTCTATTGCCGTGGCCGACCGAATTGTGTCGCGCCAATCGGCACCCTCTTCAAAGTCCCACAAAGCCGAGAGAACGGCGTGACAAAACGCCCAACGTACAAGACGTTCCCGGCTGATACCCAACTCGTCTACAAACACAGAGATTCGCTGGTGAAGAATTTCAATCCTCGCCGACTCTGATAAGTTGCCCGGCAACTGATTCATCATAAATGGACCAACTTCGTAACCTGGATCACCGGCAATTCCTTTCGGATCGATTGCGATCCATTCTCCGTCTTCTGACGAGAGGATATTTTCGTGGTGCAAGTCACCGTGAAGGATCACAGTATTCTCCGACGAGGCGTTCAACTCGGTGAACGTTTGCTCGGCCCTTGTGATGAGTTCGGATGGAAAGGGTCCGCTGCCGCCGTCGTATTTACTTCTGAGTCGTGCAAAAGCTCGGAACCGAGCACTGAGAGATGGGAAGGAATGCGCTACGGGAGGAATACGCCAGAGACTCCGCATGACCAATGCGGCTGTGCGTGTTGCCCCTGGTCCGTCTATTAGTTTAAAGAGCGGCGTGCCGGGAAGTACACGCTCCATTAGTAGTATGCCGCGTCGTGTGTCATGGTCCAGCAGGCGCACTGCCCCGACTCCACCGAATAATGTGAGGGCAGCAATTTCCGCTATCAACTCGTCACAAACAACGCCGATCTTCAGGACAATGGCTTTCCCATCGGACATTGTGCCGGGCACGACGAGGTTGTAGGAGAGGTTCTCAAAGGGCTTTTCCAAATCCAGAGACCACCGGACGCGACACTCCTGCACGAAAGCCGGCAGCGTCATGAGCCATTGCCGACCTCGCTCACCGTGGACCCGTGCAACTGTCTCTCTTAACCTTGCTGGAATCACCTATTATTCTCGATGAATCGTCACAAAACCTTAGAACGGTTCAGATCTCAACTCGCTTCTTCTCGAACCAGCCGTAAAGCGTCGGCAGAATCAATAGAGTTAAGAGTGTTGAAGTAATGAGTCCTCCGATCACAACTGTCGCCAATGGTCGTTGCACTTCAGCACCTGCGGAACTAGCGAGCGCCATCGGGATAAAGCCTAAACTCGCCACCAGTGCAGTCATCAACACTGGACGAAGCCGCGTTTCCGCTCCTTCTCTTACTGCATCCGCAACCGACTTCCCTTCTTCACGGAGCTTGTTGATGTAGCTGACCATCACTACGCCGTTCAGTACCGCCACGCCAAAAAGCGCTATAAAACCAACGCCTGCTGAAATGGAAAAGGGCATGCCTCGCAGAAGTAGCGAGAAGATGCCGCCGACAACCGCAAATGGAATACCGGTGTAAATGAGGAGTGCCTGTTTTACTGAACCAAAGGTTGTAAACAGCAGAACGAAGATGAGAAAGAGGGCCAGTGGCACAACTATCATCAGCCGCGCTGAAGCACGCTCGAGATTCTCAAATGTTCCGCCCCAGGTGACATAGTAGCCGGGGGACACTTTTACCTGCTGCTCAATCTTCGCTTGGGCCTCCTCCACGAAACTGCCGATATCGCGACCGCGCACATTGAGCTCGACTCCTATGCGCCGTCGTGTGTCTTCGCGCGAGATTTGAGCCGGGCCTTCTACCAGTTGGATATCCGCAAGTTGTGAAAGCAAAACCTGTGCTCCGTTGGGTGCGGGGACCAAAAGGTTCTTGATCGTTTCGATGTCCCGGCTGGTTTCATCTTCCAGTCGAACAACGACATTGAATCGCTGTTCACCTTCATAAACGATACCTGCCTCTTTACCCGCAACAATCGATTCAACTAGTTCGTTCACGTCTGCTACGTTGATGCCGTAACGGGCGATGGCGGCGCGGTTCGACTTGATCTGTAGCTGTGGGAGTCCAGTCGTGGCTTCAACCTTTACGTCTTCCGCGCCACGCACTTGCATAACGGCGCGAGCGATTTCATCCGCCGATTTCTTGAGGGTGTCGAGGTCATCACCAAAAAGTTTGATGGCAATATCCGAGCGTACGCCTGAGATAAGTTCGGCCACGCGCAACTCAATTGGTTGCGAAAAACTAAACGATGCGTTCGGCACGCCATCCTCCAACGCCCTCGACATCTTCTCGACAAGTTCGACCTTCGAGTGCGTCGTGGTCCACTCTGACGGCGGCTTTAACTCGATGTAAAGATCGCTGAAGTCAATGCTCATCGGATCGGTGGCGACTTCGGCGCGCCCGGTTTTAGAAACAACTTTCACCACCTCAGGAAAACGCATCAACACCTTTTCGACGTCGGTCGTAGTTTTGACTGACTGCGTGAGCGATACGCTCGGCAGTTGTTGCACTTGCACAGCCAGAGAACCCTCGTCCAAACGTGGAATAAATTCTGACCCCAGGAATGGAAATATGATTGCGCTTATGACCACCAGGATGGTCGCTCCAGCTATGGCAGCGAGGCGGTAGGTGAGCATTAACGAAAGCGCAGGGCGATACCAGCGCTTGGCTATGCGAATGAGGAAACTCTCCTTCTCTGAAACATGGCCGCGCAGAAGGAAAGTCATTGCTGCGGGCACAAAGGTAAGTGAAAGAATCAGCGAACCGAGCAACGCAAACACCACCGTCAACGCCATCGGCTTGAACATCTTGCCTTCGATACCGGTAAGACTAAGGATCGGCAGGTACACGATCATGATGATTGCCACGGCAAACACCACGGGTCTGCCTACCTCAGTGCATGCTTCCAGGATCGTACGTTCGGGGCGTTCATGCGACCCCGCGAGCTGCGCCTCCGCGCGTCGGCGAACAGTGTTCTCCACCATTACCACAGCGCCATCGACGATTAATCCAAAATCAAGCGCGCCGAGACTCATCAAGTTGCCGGAGACATTGAAGACGCGCATCAGAATTGCAGCGAATAGCATCGAGAGCGGAATAATCGTGGCAACCAGCAAACTGCCGCGCCAGTCTCCGAGTAATAGAATGAGCACGACGATCACGAGGATGGCGCCTTCGATAAGGTTCTTGGCTACCGTCCAAATGGTGCGATCGACAAGCTCAGTCCGATCATAAAAAGGAACGAGCTGGACCCCTTTCGGCAAGGTCTTCTTTACCTGCTCGACGCGTTCCTTCACCCGGTCAACAACAGTGCGTGAGTTTTCACCTTTCAGCATCAT
>JANNON010000325.1:0-2434 GCA_031399105.1 Blastocatellia bacterium
TGTAGTTCTGTTTCGATCGCTTTGGCAACATCGTAACGCGACCGCGCCCGATGGTTCGTCACAATCGTATCCGCCAGATCGATGATGCGGACATCTATTGACCGCGGGAGAAAAAGATAGCGCGCAAAGGTCTGCGGATCACGGCCATCGTCTCTGCGCAGGATGTTCGGCTCAGGCTCGCTGGTGTCGGACAGTGCTTTGTACTTAATCCGATCCAGTGGAGCGCGGCGAGACCGGATCGACCCTTCAGCATCGAGTTTTAGAAACTGAAAGTCACCCTGAATAGCGATGGGGCGCGGCAAGGCAAACAAGACGGGCGATTCAATCGGCTCAAGAAATACTGTCTGCGTCGTAAGCAGATGAAGTGATGACGTAGTGCCCAGTTGAAAAAATCCGCGCTCGGTAGTCTTGGGTTCTGGATCACGTGCCACGCCAGACTTGCGCCAACCTCGCCCGGTGAATTCATCCAACGCCACCCCGCGCCATCGCAGCTTTTCCGGTGACCGCTGACCTTCGATGCGAACTCTCATGACCACTTCGTTATTACTCTTGAGAGTGCCAATCTCGCCAAGACTCACGTTTTCGGAGAAGCCGATAAAATTATTGAGGCCCGGCCCACCACGGGACAATGCCGCTGAACCCGCTCGTGGAGCAATCAGGAAGAGCGGTAAGGCAAGAACAAAAATCAGGATTAGCAAAGCGCCTGCCAACAGCGGCAATCTGCGCACAGCCGAGTTCCCGGTTCTGATACCGGCCGCGAATCTGCGAAACAACTTTGCGTCGGGTGCTACCAGCAGACGTGTCTCAGCCACGTCGATCACTCGCCCGGCCTTTCTGATTTCGAAAGCACTGATGGTCAGCAAGCCAAAAAACACATACAGCGTAAGCGTTGCCAGAAAGAGCGGACTGAAACTCAGCCCGGCCGCTAACAAGACTTCGAAAAAAGAGATGAGGTAGAGAAATACCCAGTCGCGATCAGACTTAACCTGCAATAACTTTACTGCGGAAAGGAAGACAATCAGGTGGGCCAGCGCATTGACGCCGAGGCGTTCTCGCGGGGTGCCGAACGTACTTTGAAAGTGCCAGTCCACAAAGAACAACGGAATCGAAAGCAGCACAACTACCAGACCAACTCGTTCTGAAAACTGCCATTTCGTTCCTTCTATCTTCCAGGCAAGCACCAGTACCGCGGCGAATACTGTTGCCAACACTATATGGAGGCCGCCAGCGAGGACGAGCGTCAGCATCGCAATGGTAATCATCGCGTATGAGGCGGCCCGGAAATAGGTATCGAAGTTCATTGAGTCTTACTACTGTGGCTTGAGTCTAATCTCGAAAAGTTTCGGCCAAAGCTTTCCAGTTACAAATAGACGGTTACCATTCGGGTCATAAGCTATCCCATTGAGAACAGCCTCCGGATCACTCACTTCATTCGCAGCCAACAAACCTCGTAGATCGATCCAACCAGTCACGACGCCGGTTTGGGGATTGATTCTAGCGATAGCATCACGGTGCCAAATGTTTGCATAGATCTCGTTTTGAACGTATTCGAGCTCGTTCAGGTTAGTGATCGGCTGGCCGGCGTCCAGGACTGAGATCGTTTTTTCCACCTGAAAGTTGTCAGGGTTGATAAAACGAATTCGATGGCTGCCATCACTCATGACTAGCGATTTGCCGTCTGTTGTGAGTCCCCATCCTTCGCCTTGATAGTTGAACTCCCCAATCTTATCGAACGTCGTCGCATCGTAGATGAATCCTCGCTGATGCTCCCAGGTGAGTTGATAGATCTTCCCGTTCAGCAGCGCAATGCCTTCGGCAAAGTACTCGGAAGGCACGCTCACCTTCTTTATGATATTTCCAGTCTCCGGTTCGACGAGCCGCAAACTCGATTTACCCTCCTGCCCTGTGCTTTCGAGCAGTCGCCCATTCTGAAAGACAAGACCCTGGGTATACGCCTGCGAATCATGAGGCCAGGTGTTAACCACCTCGTACCCGAAACGCGGGACAGCCGGCGTTCCACTGCTAGTGTTTGACGGGGTGTTCGCTGTTCTGCAGCCAGCGCTCATCATCACTGAAATGAGCATAAACATGATTCCTGCACTATCTTTGATTTTCATTTGCTTCGTTACGTGAACTAACCCGTTCAACAAGACCGTAAAAGCATTCTGGGGGAGGTCGGTTGAAAACAAAAGCCCGCAGGGCTTCAGGCTCTCTGTTATCGAGGATCAAACCGTGACTCGTCATTAATCGTTTGGCACGTCACGATGGTGGTTTGCTTGATTGCTGAATGCAAGATCTGCGGGGGTGAAGCCCTCGAGAGGTTGAAGCAATCAGAACCGCGGAGCGCAGCGCGACATCGGCCGGCCGATCGTAATCGCGAAAGCCTGGGCCAAGCGCCTCGAAGCCGCGCGCAAGGCCGACCTCGCCGCCCGCC
>JANNON010000592.1:0-4819 GCA_031399105.1 Blastocatellia bacterium
GAAGGTGTTTTCCAATCTCAACCCGCCATCGGCTTTCCATTCGTAAGCGATCGACATGTCGCGGCAGTAAGCTTCCACCGCCGACCTCTCGGTTGTCTGAAAGGCTGCTTGCCACGACAATCCGAAACCGTTTCCGCCATGGAGATTTCGCAGATACTTCACCCGTTTGGTCCTGAAGTCCTGGACGATACTGGAATCGAGTTTTTTCAAAATCTTGCGGTTGTCGGCGAGCGGAGTTTCACCACCCTTGCCGGGTTCTACAATGCAACAAAAGTAGAGACGCGCCGGAAACTTGTGGGAGTAAGCATATTCACTGTGCATCGACAGTTGATATTCGGCTGGATATTCAGTCGAAGTGTAAATGCCGGAAGTGATTTTGGTGCGTGGCCCATTGTCGTCAAGACAATCCAGCAATGCCGGTGCTATCGATCGCGTTAGTCGCGCGAATGTGGCTGGAGTATTGATATCAAACCCGCGAAAGAGGATTGCTCCGTGCTCAAGGAGCTTCTGCTCAATGTAATCGTTGTTTTCCTGATACCAGGAGACCAGCAACCCTGGATCGGGCCGCTTGTTACTCGAATCGTGCTCGATCACAAACGGCACACTATGTTCTGGATCTAAAAGGCCAGGCTTAATCATGGGTGCACCTTCGGTTTGAGTGAACTGGCGTCTAGACTTCGAGATTTGCGGCAGCGGCGGCACTAAGCTGCTCGGCACTACTTGCCAGTGAGATAGTAGCCAGATTCTTTTCCGGATCGGCGGTCATCAACTTCAGTAAACCGATGTAGTCTTCCAGCATCTGGGCCGTAGTTTGAGAGCTGAATATCTGGTCGTCGTATTCGAGCTTACCCATGATCTCATCGTCGAGCTCTCCCAGGGACAGCGATAGTTCGAATCTGGTGATCTCTTTTGCCTCCATGTACCAACTAGTCTCCAGACCGTTCATGTCCAGCTCTTGTTTTCGCTTTCTTTCCATCTGGAACCAGACGTCAAACAAGCGGTCGCGCTCGTCGCCTCGTTTCGCGAGGTCTTCTCGAATTAGTTCGGGCGACACTTGATAGGTGTAGGCGTCAAGGCAGACTTGTCTCACGCTACTCATCACGTCCTTAAAAGTGGTTGTTCCCGACAAGTCCACTCGCAACACAAGCGGGTTGGCAAGAATGCCGATTAACCTTTCGGACTCAACCCGCTCTCGGTTTGCATAAGTCGAGCCAACGACAACATCTTCATCGTCAGTGTATTGGTTTAGCAGCACTACAAACCCCGACAGCATGGTCATGAACAAGGTCATGCCTTCGCGACGACTCAACTCCCGTAAGGCTTCCGTCAACGCCGGCGATAACTTGAGTTCCTGGCTTGCGCCTCCGAACTTCTGCACTTTGGGACGTGGACGTGCCAGCGGAAGATTCATCCTTTCCGGCGCATCCGCCAACTGCTTGCGCCAGTAGGCCAACCGCTTCTCCAGACCTTCTCCCTGCCACCACTGTTGTTGCCATGCGGCATAATCAACATACTGCACGCTCAACTCCGGCAACGGCGACGGCTGACCCTGACTGAACGTAGAGTAGATCTGGCTCATTTCCGCAATCACCACTTCAAACGATTGGCCGTCCCCAACGATGTGGTGCATGGTGCAGATGATGATGTGCTCGACATCGTTCATCCGGAGTAACGTCGGCCGCACCAGCGGTCCTTTGGCCAGATCAAACCGCCGCAGCGTCTCCTCCTGGGTCAAGCGGGCCGCCTCACGTTCGCGCTCTTCGCCCGGTAACCTGCTCAAATCAGCCATCGGTAATTTGAATTTGGTTTGGCGCTGAATAATCTGGACCGGTTGCGCGTTCACTTCAGGAAAGACCGTGCGCAAACCTTCATGTCTACGAATGATCTCGCTGAAGGTCTGCTGCAGTGCCGGTACATTCAAAGGTCCCCTCAATCTCACTCCCAAAGCAATATTGAAGGCGCCCACGCCACTCGACAGTTGCTCAAAGAACCACATCCGCTGTTGGGAGAACGACAACGGCAACTCACCCTCGCGAGACACTTTGGTGATCGTCGCCAGTTCGCTTTGCTGACCGTGACTGATTTCGTCCTGACACAAGCGCGCAAACTGCTCCAGGGTGGGCGCTTCGAAGATGCTGCGGATCGGTACCTCGACTCTTAAATACTCCCGCACTCGCGCCAGCACTTGCGTCACCAGCAGCGAGTGGCCACCCAGATTGAAGAAGTTACCGGTGCGTGCGATAGACGGAAGTCGCAACACTTCGCACCAGATGCCCGCCACGATCTCCTCGATGGGAGTCATCTTCCCAGCTTCCATCTCCCGCTCTGCCTGCAGCAATTCCAAATCCGGCAGGGCTTTGCGATCGATCTTTCCATTGAGGGTGCGTGGTAGCTGGTCCAGCTCGACAAACGCGGAAGGTAGCATCGTCGGTGGTAAGCGCTCCGCCAGGTGCTGCCTTAACGGCTCGCTGCCCGAGCCGTTGGTTAGCGTCACATAAGCCACCAGAAACTTGTTTCCCTCCGTGTCTTCGCGATCGATCACCGCCACGTCGGCCACTGCCTCATGGGCACGCAACAGGTTCTCGATCTCGCCCAACTCCACTCGCACCCCGCGAATCTGCACCTGCTGGTCACGCCGGCCGAGATGCTCAAGATCTCCGCCTTTTAGCAACCGGCCATAGTCGCCAGTCTTGTGAACGATGTCTGATGGATCGTCGCTGAAGGGATTTTGAATGAAGACTTCACGCGTGAGTTCTGGTGCGCCATAGTAACCATGTGAGCGATACGGCGTCTGAATGTAGATCTCACCAACTGCACCGAGGCCGCAAAGTTCGCCTCTGGAATCGACGACCATTACAGCCGATCCATCGATGGGCCTGCCGACCGGGATCGATGGCCTTTCTACATCCTCGGGCTTAATCTCGTATTGAAACTTCGAGAGGCTCGTTTCGGTGGTTCCATAAATATTGAATAGCCTCACGCGATCGCCGAAGACGTCCAGCCACCGCTTCACCTCCGATGGGTATAACGGTTCGCCCGTCATCACCACACACTTCATTGCTTCGAAGTAGCGGCTGTTCAATTTTTCGTTCAGCAATGCGCGAAACACTGAGGGGACGCAATGCAACACTTCAACTTGCTCCACATCCAGCCAGTCAGCCAGGCTCCAGGCATCCAGGATAATGTCGCGGCTCTCCGGCGCGCAGACCTCACCACCCGAACACAACGGCACGAACACGTCTTTCAAGAACCCGTCAAACGCCGGTGACGCCAATTGACTTACGCGGGTGCCCGGTCCCGCCCCTACCGCCGCAATCTCCCAGCGCATGAAGTGGTCTATCCCTTTCAGCCGTCCCAGAATTGCTTTGGGTTTTCCGGTCGATCCGGAGGTGAAATAGATCGAGCAAGGCGCATCAGGATCGCTCGGCACTCCCGGCAAATTCATGTTCCGATACTCTTGATAACTCTCCATCACATCCAAACCGGCAGGTTTAGTCGTGACGTGTCCATTCAGACAAATAACCCGCGCACTGCTGCTCGCCGCACTTCTTAATTGACTCAGCTTTTCCAAATGCTTCGCTTCACTCACGTAAAACTGCGGTTCTACCTGATCGCTCATCACCCGCAAACGCCCGTCGGGGAAGGTAGGATCTAACGGCACAAACACCGCACCCGCTTTCAGCACCCCCAGTATCCCGGTGATGATGAGAACTGGATCCTCGCTAAAGAGCGCTACCATCGTGCCCGTAGTCACGCCACCTTCGAGCAGAAAGTTCGCCAACCGATTTGACGCTGCCTCCAACTCACTGTAGCTGACCCTCTGATTGCCGCGGTTGATTGCCACCTGCGAGCCGAACTCGCCGGCCATGCGGCTGAACATCTCTTGCACGCTTTCGTAATCCATCTTCTTTTTTCCGCTGTGACTTTTTAGACTTCGAGACTGGCAACGAAGCTCGAGCTAAGCTGCTCGATCTCGTCGTTTCTGGTTAGGGAAATAGTGGAAATGTCTCTGTCAGGATCGGCTACCATCAAAGTGAGGAGTTCAAAATAGTCACTCAGCATCCGTTCCGTAGTCTCGGCTGTGAACATGTTCTCGTCGTATTCGAGCGCGGCCGCGATTCTTTCCTCGAAGTCACCTAAACCCAGCGACAGCTCAAACCTGGTGACCTCTTTCGCTTCCAGGTAAGGAAGAACCGTCAGGCCTTTCATGTTGAATTGTTCTTGCCTCGGTTTCTCCAATTGAAACCACACGTCAAAGAGTCGTTCCCGCTCTTCACCGCGCTTCAACATATCTTCTCTGAGCAGTTCTGGCGGGAGTTGGTAGGTGTAAGCGTCGAGGCAAACTTCCCAAACGCGTGTGATGACGTCCTTAAACGTGCGGGCGCCCGACAGGTTCACTCGCAGCACGAGCGTGTTAACCAGGATGCCGATGAGCTTCTCAACATCTGCTCTTTCCCGATTAGCGTAAGTCGAGCCGACTACAATGTCTTCATCGCCCGTGTACAGTTTCAGCAACAGTACAAACCCGGACAACATAGTCATGAACAAGGTGGTGCCTTCGCGACGGCTGAGCTCCTTAACAGACTCGGTCTGAGCCGTCGAAACCTGGGTCAGGTGCCTGGCTCCATTGAAGCCCTGCACTTTCGGGCGAGCTCGCCGTTGCGGCAAGGTGAGTCTCCAGGGCGCGTCCGCCAACTGCTTCCGCCAGTAAGCCAGCCGCTGCTCCAGCTCTTCTCCCTGAAGCCATTGCCGTTGCCACGCCGCGTAATCGATATACTGCACGTTTAACTCAGGCAGCGATGAGCAATGGCCCTGGCTG
>JANNON010000356.1:0-2590 GCA_031399105.1 Blastocatellia bacterium
AGGAAGGCGGACCCTGTCCCGCTTCATGTTCCATCACACCCACTCAAAGCTTGTCTCTCAAACTTGATAAGTTGAGTTGGAGGATGATTGGTTGTGAAGAAGCGGAGACAGGGTCCGCCTTCCTGACTGAGAGACTTTCAGATCTAGAGCTGGAACCAGGAGTAAGTGATTCTGGGACCGTCTATCGCGCGCTTTTTGGAGTCGCCGTGTAATAAAGTAATATCTTCGACGAGCGTTTATTCAGTGCCAATGATGTTCTTTCATCCCAGCGTGGGGCTTGCGTTGCACTTTGTAAGAAGAGTGGCGTCGTGTCGGAGTGTGCCCTTAACCGCGTGTACGCTCGCTTGTCTGTTATCGACGCCAGCGTTTGCACAGCAGCAGTCTGATCCTAAGAGTCCAGTCGTGGTCCAGCCTGGTGCGCCTGGTCAACCGACTCGAACCCTGCCCTCATCAACGAGGGCCACGTTGCGGCCGCCTTCGCCAAAAGATGTGCAGTTCATGCAGCACATGATTACGCATCATGCCCAGGCGGTAGAGATGACCGCGCTTATTGAATCGCATACTGAGAACAAGGAGATCCTAACGCTGGGCCAGCGAATCAACCGGTCGCAATCAGATGAAATGAAATTTATGAAACGGTGGCTCGAGTCCAAAGGCAAGCCAACCTCGAAGCCGGTTTCACATGGGCCACCAGGGTCGCACGGTCACGAATTGCATGGCCCGCACACGTCGGGCGAACAGATGCTCATGCCGGGGATGCTAACCGCCGAGCAGATGGACGCGTTGCGAAAAGCGAAAGGCAAAGAGTTTGACGGGCTGTTTTTAGCTGGGATGATTCAACACCATCATGGCGCGTTAGTTATGGTGAAGGAGTTGTTTGACACTCAGGGAGCTGGCGAAGACGCTGAACTTTTCACTTTCGCGACCGACGTCGACAGTGGCCAGCGCGCTGAGATTAGGGTGATGGAAAGTATGCTGGCTAAATGAAAATTGAGTTTTGCTTTGGAAATAGCCGACCTTGAAACTAAGGCAAGTTGAAGCGGGACAGGGTCCGCCTTCCTGACGGTGAGACTACGTATCTTGATTTGTCTCCTGAGACCTTGAGTTTTCGCAAAGTCTCTACGCGAGGTGGTACTGACCTCATCACATCTGATCGACACTCAAAACCGCTAAAAGGATGAACTAATGAATCGAGTACCCGAAATCATTTCCCGCTTATTAATCGCTCGCACTGGAACTTACTCGTTAGTGCAGGTGTTACTGACTTCATTCGTCTTGTGCGCTTGCGTCGCTATCTCGACCTTTGCGCAAACTCCGTCGGCTTCGCCGTCACCGGGTGCAACGAAGCCGTCAGACACAGACAAGGAGAAGAATCCGTTTGCTCCTGAAAAGGCGGATCCGTTGCCGCCGGGAATGACGGGTTCAGACGTTAACGACCCACGCGCCAAGCTCACTCCAGGATATTACGACGCGGGCGAGGCGGCTATGGGCATCAAGCATGTCCTCCTGGTAAAGAAGCCTGACGCCTTCCAACTCGGCTCTGACAATCCTGATGATCCGAAAGTGCAGAAGACCCTGGACCTAATGAACGTCGACAAATCGAAACTTGAAAAGTCTGCGCTGTTGCCTACGGCTCAACTCGCGTTTGGAAACTCCGACCTCGCATTCCAGGGCAATCGACTCTTCATGGGAAATTTTTATGGCGTGAACATCTACGACATCTCGACTCCGTCGCAGACTCGCTTGTTGACTTCAATGATCTGTCCCGGGGGTCAGAACGATGTGTCGGTTTACCAGAACCTGATGTTCATGTCCGTTGAGATGCCGAACGGCCGTCTGGATTGCGGTACACAAGGATTTCCGTCTCCACCTCCCCAGCCATCGCCATCACCATCGCCCGCTGGAAAAGAGGCCATTCCAACGCCGCCGCCACCAGCACAAAAGGATCGTTTCCGCGGTGTGAGAATCTTTGACATCAGCAACATCAGAGAGCCGAAGCAGGTGGCGGCGGTGCAAACTTGCCGCGGTTCTCACACGCACACTCTGGTTGTCGATCCGAATGATAAGAACAATGTCTACATCTACGTTTCGGGAACGTCGTTCGTCCGACAAAGTGAGGAGCTGCCGGGTTGCTCGGCTGAGAAGCCGGATAAGGACCCGAGCACGGCGCTGTTTCGCATTGAGGTGATTAAGGTACCGCTCGGAAGGCCTCAGGATGCAGCAGTCGTCTCAAGTCCTCGCTTGTTTATGGATTCGCGGACGGGTGTTCTTAACGCACTGAGTAGCGGCGGCACTCACGGTAAAGAGCCGGCGCCGAAGGATAGCGACCAGTGCCATGACATTACCGTCTACTCACAGCTTGGTTTGGCTGCCGGCGCTTGTTCCGGAAATGGCATTCTGCTGGACATCAAAGATCCCGCGAATCCAAAACGGATCGACGCGGTCAACGATCCGAATTACGCGTACTGGCACTCGGCCGCGTTCTCGAATGATGGAAAGAAAGTCGTGTTCACTGACGAATGGGGCGGGGGAACGAACGCACGTTGTAGGGCCACTGATCCGAACAAATGGGGCGCTAATGCGATCTTCA
>JANNON010000600.1:0-1587 GCA_031399105.1 Blastocatellia bacterium
ACGAAGCTTTTCTCCTCGCTCAAAAACTGGCAGGGATTGCCGCCGTGGTGTGCGACGCCAATCGAATCGCTGCGGGACACTGGGCCGTGAAGGAATTGGGGATCGATGTTTTTCTCCTCGATGACGGTTACCAGCATCTACAACTGGCGCGGGATTTAAACGTGCTCGTCATAGACGCGACGGATCCGTGGGGCGGCAACCGGCTCTTACCCACAGGTCGATTACGCGAACCGCTCGCTGGAATTTCGAGAACGGATTGCATAGTTGTTACCCGCGCTGAAGACCCTGAGATCGTGAAGACCGTGATTGGGCAACTGCAGAAACACGCGGCCTCACCTATCTTCACTTCACGAATGCGAACAACTGGTGTGCGAAGGCTTAGCGGGGAAAGTGTCGGCGAATCTGAATTTAGCAAAAAGTTCAGCGCCTTTTGCGGTGTAGGGAATCCAGAGTCTTTCTATCGGCAGTTGCGGAGCGCCGGCTTTATCCTTGCCGCGACTCAGTCATTTCCGGATCATCACAAGTTTCAGCAGCGGGACATCGAAGAAATATGCGCGAAGGCCCTGGCTGCGGGCGCGATTGGTTTGATTACAACTGCGAAAGATGCAGTGAAGTTGCAGTCACTTGAGTTCAAACTGCCATGTAGCGTACTCGAGATCGAAGTCGCGATTGAGCAGGAAGAATCCCTTCTCGCCTTGCTGCAAGGTGCTTTGACTAAGACGCAGGAATAGGTGTTTGGCGGAGCCTTTGGAGTGCGTCCGACTTGTCGGCGCTTTCTTTCGTTCGAGGCAAGCGAATCGTTCAAGCAGCCGGCGAACCGACAGGAGGTGGCGTCGGTCGCGGTGTCGACTGATCCGTTCCGGGCTTCGGCGGCTCAGGCTGGTTTGCATTAATTGATCGCGTCGGAGATGGCAGGGCTGGAGAGCGATTGCTGTTCGCGTTAACGTTCGCATCCGGCGTCGGCTCAACACTCGCACTGACGTTCGCATTCGCGTTTGGATCATCCAAGGGACTCGGTGACACAGAAGCGTTTGCATTGGCGTTAACGCCAGGAGAAGGACTTGCAACCGCGCCGCCGGCCGGAATCCCATCTTCACCCTTGCCGGTGGCCGCCTCCGCAGGTTGGACGGGTTGGCTATTGGGATCAGCCACCAAGGTTGGCTGAGTGTTTTGAGCTGGCTTTTCAGGGCTCCGAGTAAACGCATAGACCACGGCGAACACTACGATCAACCCGGCGAGCGAAGGGATCAAAATTTTCCAAGGGTTGAAACTCGGTCGCGATGGCGGCGGAGGTTGCGCCTGCACAACCACTCGCACTGGGGGCGATGGCTGTACGCGAGGTCGAACCACCGTAGTCTCGTCTGCTTCGTCCGCCGCGGAGACAGCTCCTTCAGCAGTTTGCTCTGTGCTGGCTTTCGGCGAGACCACATCGGTCCCTGAGGCGATCGTTAAGTCTTCGACCAACGCACCCGCCGTTTGATAACGGTTTTGCGGCAACTTGGCCAACGCGCGAGAAACAATTAAGCCCACCGACTTTGGCAAGTCAGCTCTTTCGTCGAGCACCGACGGCGCCGGATCCTGCAGGTG
>JANNON010000428.1:0-16140 GCA_031399105.1 Blastocatellia bacterium
CTACCTCGGACGAGGTTTCCACGCGCGTCAGCGCGTGGCCCAATTGAAGCTTGTTTGAGTGAACCTGCGGAAAACGCATCGACATCGTTTCCACGCGCGTCAGCGCGTGGCCCAATTGAAGCAGAAAGTCGGTAATCACATCCGATTGTGTGACGGAAGGTTTCCACGCGCGTCAGCGCGTGGCCCAATTGAAGCCCGTCAGACCGCTTAGGTCAGGCGCTTCGAGTGGAGTGTTTCCACGCGCGTCAGCGCGTGGCCCAATTGAAGCAATTCCGAATGGAAAGTTCGCGACTTCGGTTCCGGATGTTTCCACGCGCGTCAGCGCGTGGCCCAATTGAAGCGATAGTGTTTCAAGGCCAGTTTAATCATCCGATAATCGTTTCCACGCGCGTCAGCGCGTGGCCCAATTGAAGCGGAGCAAGCGTGACAACCCGGCAACCGGATAGTTTGCGTTTCCACGCGCGTCAGCGCGTGGCCCAATGAAGCCAGATAGAAAATGTATTTGTTCTCTGATTTGTTCTCTGATTCACTCATTGTTTCCACGCGCGTCAGCGCGTGGCCCAATTGAAGCCCATTGGGCATAGATCCCATTATATGCATATCCTGAGTGTTTCCACGCGCGTCAGCGCGTGGCCCAATTGAAGCCCCGGCGCTTTCCCGGAAATCAACCACCACAATAGAGTTTCCACGCGCGTCAGCGCGTGGCCCAATTGAAGCAATTGAATGGCGAGCGCTGTACGCTTCCGTTCGACGGTTTCCACGCGCGTCAGCGCGTGGCCCAATTGAAGCGCGCATCAAGCGATTCGTTTCCCATCGATCCATTACGTTTCCACGCGCGTCAGCGCGTGGCCCAAAGCTTATTTCCGAGGGGGTTCTGTTGGCGGTGTGGGCGGCGTTTCCACGCGCGTCAGCGCGTGGCCCAATTGAAGCCAGCCATTAGACCGTGCGGAGGGATTTAACTGGCGAAGATCTGAGTGGGCGCGGTCGAAGGTTGCCTTTTGGAAAGAGAAGGAAAAGCCGCTAAGGTCACGGATCTTATTGCCCAGGCAAGATGACAAAAGAATTGCGACGACTTGTGGCGGCGCAAAATTCCTCCTCGTTTAGAATCGAGTGGGTCGCGCGTCTTTCTATTTGGTTGAGGAACATAGCAATATTTTATCTTTCCTCCGCGGCTCATAAGTTATGACCATTACTCTCTCCTCTTTATCATCCAGTATTGCCCTTACTCGAATTCCATCATCCACGCTTCGATAGAGAACCCAGTTCGCCGGATGAGATTCCTGGTCACGCACATAGCGGTTAGCGTCTAACTTGAGATCCTTTACAAGTAGCTCTCTTCGCGGCGCGACTTCCAATCTGATTATTACGTCGGCAGCGACATTCCACCGTGTGACACCGCTAAGTTCACAGGCCCCTAGAGAAAAGGTGACGTCAACTCTTTCGCATTCTGTCTCATAAATAAAAGTCGAGCCATGCGACCATTTAGGTTTTCTTAGTATCCGTTCCACCTCCACACGGCTTGAATGTAGGGGTACCAATCCTCGCCATACATTAGTTGCAGTTGTACTACTGGCAAGATGGGAAGCTTCGGCGCAACTTTGGTTCGAGTTTACAGGCAACGACAAAGACTGAACCGCGCCTCCGCGTGAGAAACAAGGCAATGTTACCAGAAGCAACGAAAGCAAGCCGATGTGGAAGCCGATGATTACTACTTTCATGGTTAAATTCCTATTCAAAACAATGTTGGTTCAGGATATCGTGGAAGTAGGAACTCCAAAGGTTACTTGATCGATTTTGGTCTTGGGATTTCCGGTCCGGAAATCTCGAGAAAGGATTCGGTTCAGTTAGCCCTCGGAAGTACTTATCGTAGCCACTGCTATGCGTAGCACGCGACATCGTGGTTGAGATGAAGGATGGCGCTGCGAAACTCTTTACTTCCGACGGCCTCATTACTTTCGAGTGGACGAAATGAATATAGCCTCGCTCTGCCCTCGACGCTGCCTAACCAGCGCTTGCAGCGAACCGGGATCAGCGGCTCTCCCATACGTTAACTTGAATGCTTGATAAGTTGTCGCCCGGCCGCCGAAGCGCCGGGTTGGGTCCTTGTGGTAGCAAGACTTAACAGGAGCAACTTTACACTCTCACTACACCTGAAAGGAAGATCATGACCAAACACGAATTTCTCACAGTGCTTGTGAGGGCGGCTGGTGTAATCCTCGTAGGGCTCGCAGCTTGGTACACGATAAATTTATTTGGGAACCTCTTAGCTCTTCCATTCTCAGGTGCCGAGCCTGTTTACATCCATATGTTTGTAATGATCCTCGCCTTGCTAGCTGCTGGAGTTTATCTGATTAAGGATGGGAATATTCTATTTAAGTTGCTGGACCGTTAGCCGATAGTAGCAAGCCGGATGAAATGAAGTGTTTAGCCCAAAGGTTAGGGTCAATGTGATCGGCGGCGCCTCACAATGGCATGCAGCGGACGCGCAATCAGCATGTCTCTCACGCAAGTCGCGTCGGAAGTGGCGGTTCGTGCGCGCCGCTGATGCCCACCGTTGGGCTTTAGGAGTTTAAATAGAAGGGGGAAAGTAATGAGCTTTCTGACGCGGTTCTTTCTGCTAACTATCGTTTCTACGGTCAGTGCTATTCCCAGCTACAGTCAGGAGAGTAAAACTAGACAGGGCTCCAGCGCACCTGCTGGCCGACCACCTGCTGTTGAGCATGATCCGAACGCATGGAAAGAATATTCCTCTCAGCGGGGGCTGTTTACGATTACTTTTCCAGGAACCCCGACCGACGATGATAATTCTTCTGGTACTGCGCCACGTCTTGAGGGTCGCAAGTACATGCTGACAACTACAGCCGTCTATGCCGTTTATTACATGGATTTTCCTGCTGACTTTTCCCACGACCTGGAGAAGGAGGGTATGTTACGCAAACAATTGTTCGATAACTCACGCGACGCCGCGGTGTCGCAGAGCAAGGCAAGAGTGCTTGATGAAACCGATATAGCCATCGATGGTCATCCAGGCCGGCTGCTGAAACTCGTCCTTCCTGGTGGAGGCATCCTGAGGGAGAAGAGATGTTGTTCATAATAACAGTGGGCAGGACGCGGAGGTTACATACTTTCGTGCCGACGGCTCTATCAGTGAGAAGTATTCTTACACTGATTACGAGCTGGACTCGCAAGGAAATTGGGTGAAACGGGTCGCTTCTAAGTGGGTTACAAAGAACGGTAAGTCGTACTTCGAGCCGTATCAAGTAACCTACCGCAAAATAACTTACCACTAAAGCTATGCCGGAAAGCGCCGTAGCAGGTCGTCGTTTCTTAGAAAGCGTCGGGCACGGGCGGCGAGAAGGTGGCGATGAACGGCGGATTGAATCTGTCAATGCTCGATTGGTTGGTTGCAGGAAGGCTATGACGGGACCAACGGTTTTTGCCGTCGGCGGATCGGTGGAAGAACTATTGCTGGCTCAGAGACCGACGGCGGAGTGGAATGCCGGAGATGCCGAGTCATTGTATCGTGTGCTTGAAGAGCACGCGTGCCGCTCTACTACAACCGCGATGCTGAATGTGCGCCGCGTGGCTGCTGGCGATGATGAAGCGCTCGATTGACTCTGGTGCCGCGTTCAATAGCGATTCGGATGGTGCGAGAGTACGCGGAACGAATGTATCCGTAGACCAGCGCCGACGAATTATCGTTCAATTCGGAATGAGAACAAGACGTGCTGCTAAGATCCTGTCGATATTCTGCTCGCTAAGTGACTATTCCAGCAGGCTCACGGTTAGGTTTGGCCCATCCAGGTCTTAAATCCATTATTAACCCTACGCTGTTTACGACCACCGATAAGTAGAGACGGGTGAGAAATGGAATATTATGGTTTTTGCTTTGCGTTAAATTTTTCTCGACAGAGTAATGGATGCCCCTTGGGCCGATTGTCCTTTGAGATTTGTACGTCACCAGGTTTAAGTGTGGGAGTCGCAAAGGGGGCGGGGTTTCCATCATAATTTCCCAGAAAGAGCGCAATTGTTGCTTCCTCCTCGTATCCTCCATCGATCACTGCTACGCGTCGTTTACTGATTTTCTTTACCTTCACTAGGTACTCACTGACACAAGTGGCTCGTTCGATTGCCTCCCCAGGCCAGGACCGCGCCCCGCCATAGGCAAGTACATATGCTTTGCTGTTTGGCGTTGCTCTCATCCTTCGCGCGAATTGGTCCAATCGCTCCCTTTCTTCCTTGCGGTCAATCACACCATACTCGTCGTACTTCAAAAATGGGTGGTCACCACTCTCCTGTTGAAGCCACGATTCATGGAAAGGGAACGAATAGTCTTCTCTGCTGCCCTTACTTCGCAATTCGATTTGTTGATGGTCAGGTAATGCGACAGCAGACGAGAGCTTACTATCTGCCGCGAATAACAGAATTACAAAGCAAGAAGTAATTGCGATAGAGCTTTTCACGCAAATCATTTTTTCACCTGAGTGGGAGCACACGCCCTAAACACTATATCACTATGAAAGTATTGACTGTTTTCCGGTACTCCATTCGTTTTCGGAGGTACTTTAACCTTCGAATACCCCTGAGCCATCAAGGTTTCGTACCCCGCCCAAGCCAATTCCTGATCGGAGTACCACTGTGAGCCAGCATGGTGGAGTATTTCAGCCAGCCCCATCGCGCCGTTGTATCCGGGATTTGCGAGCGATCCATAACTGATACGTGCTGTGTTTCTGACAAGGTAGCCGGAAGCTTGTCCGCCGCTCTTCAAACCTTTCACTATAAAAAAACCACGCTGATCTGCGACGGCATCAAAAATCTTGATAGGGTCCGTGAGAAATGCAGTCGAATAAAGAGGATTCAGACTGTTCTTTGCGGCCGTTACCAATAGACTTGCTATGAAATCGAGGCATTCCTTGCGCGCCTTAATCTCATTCTCGGTGTCCTCGCGAAGGGACTTGAGCTGTTCTGTCGTTAAAGGCGTTTGATTATTAGGGTCATTGGGTCCCTGCGGAACGAGCGAGACTAAAAAACTCCAGCTGACAAAGTGCTTGACTAACACACCATTGTATTCTTTAGCGATGTCTCTCGCTCTTCCTAGATCCGTACCGAACTCGCCCCAGTCTCCGCGGGCAAAAACATAAACGTTCCTGAGTTTTGGCGTGAGTAGATCGAAGGCGTTGCCATGATAGTTTTCCAGCGTCTGGAGGAAGTAATCGAGGGTGACTGTCATTCCATCTACTGAGTAAGTTCTACCCGGATGGCGTGGATCGCTGAAACTAGGATAAGGCATCAGCGAGCCATCCTCGGCAGGTGGGCCAGGAAGAATTAACGGTGCATGAATACCGGCATTTGCGCCGGTCGGATCGAGTTCCGCCGGACCTTCTCCCGGACCAATGCCCCAAATGTAACCGTTCGCGTCGCTGGTGCGAAAACTGGCCCCGCTTGGATCGCGATGTTCCCAGACAACTCGCTGCGCAGGGGGTGTTTGCCCAACCTGCCAGGCAAGCACGTTGCCGCCGGCAAATACAAATGTTCGCAGCTTCGTGCCATCTTCGTTGATCTCACTCAGCACCTGACCACCCAAAACACTAGAACGCAGGTAGTACTTTTTGATTGGTGTGCTCCAGACGCCGGTATCCGGGTCACGGAAGGTCTCTTCGGTTTTCACCTGCTGGCCGCTGAAATCAACTACTCTGGTTGTGCTGGTTTCGGGATCGCTAGTGGCTACCGTGCGGATGTTGCCGGGGGCATCGTAGCTGTAGGTAAGGTCAGTATTCGTGAGCAGGTTTCCATCCGCGTCGTAACTCCAGTCGGCATGCCGATTGTTGACATAGGTGTTGTTAGAGGTGGAGATGTAGTCGCTCCAGATCATGCCAGACTTATCGGTCAAGTGCCCCATGCCATCATAAGTCAATGTCTGGTTGTAAGGCCGGTCATTAGTTGTTGGTTCACCGCGGGCTTCCGCACCGGATAAAGCCTTCGTTATTCGCGCTTCATGATTATAGCCATATGATCGATCGAACTTATGTCCCAGCAAATCGCTCGAGAACCGGAGGCTCCCATCAGCATGGTAATCGTAGGTCTTTGAGAGGACTCCGGGAATCAGATAGCTTGCTGCCTGCATTCTAGAATTATAGTTGGCGTTGAGAGTTTTGGCATTGCCGTAAGTCAGTTCTTTTATTCCGCCCCAGGCACGGTATTTGGAATTTGAAGCATAGGCCGTAACTCCACCGAACGGCGAGCCGGTTACTCCGGTGAGACGACCCACAGTGTCGTAGGTATACGCGAAGCTGGAGCCAAACTGACTGGGCTCGCTCAAACTCGTTAGTTGATTAGCGAGGTTGTAGCCGTAACTAATTCGGTAAGTTCCGGACAATCCGGCGAAGGTGCGCTCTTCCCAATCCATCCGCGATAGTTGATCGAAGTGATAGCTCGTGCTGCCGCTGCCATCTGACATTGAAGTGCGGTTGCCGGCGGCGTCGTAATCAAAACTCACTGCCGCAGGAACTGTGATGCCGGAGCCGCCAGGCACGGCATAAGTTACTCCAGTCACCAGATGGCGGCTGTTGTAACTGAATGTCTGCGAAGCCCCGCGCGCGTCCGTAATTTTCTCGATAGTGTCATCAGCTTTATAGTCCCAAGTTGTGGCCGTGCCTGCGTTCTGCTCGGGAACATGACGCGTCTTCAAACGTCCATACCCATCATAGGTCATGGTTGTATCTTGAAATGTCGCACTGCCGTCGGGACCGGCGTATTGACGCACTTGGGTGACCTGGTCGCGCGCATTGTAGGAGTTGACTGTGGCTGAGTAGACGCTCCCACCCTGCCAGTTGAGCACTTCCGTCTTCACTGTCCGGCCCAGCACGTCCGCATAGATTTTCTGTTGCCGCCGCTTTGCCGTGCCTCCATCGATCGTTCCTTCATCCGTTAGCGTCATTACCGCACCTCCCGCGCAACCACAGCCTCCATAGCTCGCTTCTTTGTAAGTAAGGTCAGGATGGGTGGCACGCAGGGGCCGGCTGTTCCAGTCGTAAGTCTGGGTGGTGTAAAGCCACCCTGCCGCATCATCGCCGGAAGGAAACCAGCTAGTACTAATTTCCGTAGGATTAGACTGCCGCCCTGCGCGTCCCATGATGTCGTAGTAAGTGAGTTGGACACTGTTACCACCGGCGCTGCCGGGATGATTGCGCAGACTCGCGACCACCTGGCCCATGCCGGCAAAGAACTGTACTGAGTGCGCTTCGTCGGCAACATTGTTCACGCTCGACCATGACTCCACATAGTTCGGCCCGTAAACATAACGAGTGTAGGCGCCGTTGTTGACAGTGGTCACAAGTTCGAGCCGCGCTGCCGCATCGTACGCGAACGTCGTGATGCGACCCAGAGTTTGTTGGTGCGGCGGTGGTCCTTCGGCGCGAGTCTTCGCGCCCAGATGAAAGTTGTATTGCAGATAAGAATTAAAGCCGGTCTGTGAGGGTGCGGTAGCCCCCTCCGTTACTGTCGTGGAGTACGCGAATGTATTGCGATTGATACTATCCGAGAAAGAATCCGCATAACTGATCAGGTTCTGATGGCCGAGCGGATCGCGCACGTAAGTCACTGAACCGGTGATGTTATGACCATACTTGGTTTCACTCACCTCGGTAGGATTGTTATAGGCGGTCGCGTCCCAACGCTTCACACTCGACAAGTTGCCGCGCCTCGCTGGATAACTGCCCAACCTCTTCAATCATGGTGAGCGATGCCAACCCGGCTTTATTCAATGCCCCAACTTGATGAGCCGCTTCGATTGCTCTTTGGACGCAGAACTGAGATCGTTCTGGTTGATTGACACGAGCCAGTGTGATCCCGTGAGTGATCAGCGCATCGGCCAAAAGAGCTTTTCGATCAGTCTTCGCTAGAACGAAAACAACTCGGCCAGCAACAAGTTCAGCTTCTTTGAATCTCTTTTCCGCAATCAATACCTGGGCGCGTGTTTCATCGACTTGGGCTATGCGGAGTTTGTCTCTTATGCTGACTGCCAAGCGCCGCGCTTCTGCTAAGTACTTGTGAGCTTCCTTAAATCGATTCAACTGACGGAGCACATTGCCGATATTGTTGTTTAGATCGACGCGAAAGAAAACGTTGCGGACTAGTTTCAGGTGACGATCCGCTTCTTCGTATTCGCGGACCGATTGACGCAAAAGGTCGATTCGGTTGCCCGATCTTGCGAGCTCCCTGAGTACTATTGCTAGCTGATTGTGATAGACAGCTTTGATCGTATGATCGGTGATCTTCTTGAATAACGGGGCGTTATCAATAAGGACTCTTAACGCGTCTTCATAGCGAGAGGCTGACCATTCGACTATTGCCAAACCCACCAGCCCCTTGGCCCGAGTGTTTCCGTCCGTCGTGAGTTTTTGCAGCGCTTCCTTAAAAATAATGCGCGCTTCATTTAGTTGGCCCTCATACCAATAACAATACGCAAGCTCAACGCGCGGCAGCCACCTTCTTAACATCCGTTATGGATTCATAGAAAGTGATGCTCTCGCTAATCAGATCTTTCGCTGCCTCTTGAGCAGCTTTGTTTTGATTCTTACTGCCGATCCAGCAGGTTAGGATTCCAACACAAAGCAATAACTCTGCTGCTAACGATGCATGAAGGCCTTTGGTTCCGTTGCGTTTATCTGCGGGATGACCACAAATCTTGCGAGCAAATCCAGAATCATCTCTGAAGAGGTGAAGGTGTGACCATTCAACACGTAGGCTGCCTTGCTCCAGCTTTCGGAGGTCGCGTCATTCAGGCAGTACCCGAGGCGCGCACTCAAGCTGAGGCAGTGCGAGCGGAAACTAAGCTCAGAGAAGACATCTATCATCGGCGTTATGGCGGCGTGAAGGATGTAGGTTTCACCGATTTCTTTGAGAACAACTACTTGCCCTGGCTCAAGGATCATCACCCGGCCTCGTATCGAAATGCAGTGTCGCGGGGCAAAGCGCTAAAAGAATTCTTGGCGACGCGAAAGCTGCAGGAGATCACCACAAAAGAGTGTGAACGGTTGAAGATCTTCTTGAAGCGAGGTGATACGCCTAGAGGCAAGCCCCGCTCTGGAACAACTATCAACCGCTACGCTTATCTACTATCGGCCGTGTGCTCACGAGCAATCGCTGAAGAGAGGCTCAACTCTAATCCATGTATTCGGATTAAGGACGAGCCAGAGAAGGGGCGTGAGAGATATCTGACGCCACATGAGCACACGAAACTGAGAGCAGTGCTGGGGGGGGACCTTGAATTCCTCCGGTTGCCCATTGAGGTTTCGCTTGGGACTGGTCTCAGAAAGAGGATTGAGCTTTTACGCTTAAGAGGTGAGCACATCAATTTCGGTATTCGACCGGTCTTCTTTCCGATTAGAGGTGGTGATGTCGAAATACCTCCAGGTTGGCTGATTGTGGTTGAAGGGAAGGGGAGCAAGTACCGTTTGATTCCCATGAACTCTGTAGTGCGCGGTGCCCTAATGGAAGCAATGCAAGATCGCTCGCCAGCGGGCCTCGTGTTCGATACCGACCACAACGGTGTAAACGAATACTCTCTCAAATGGAGCTTTGAAGAAGCATGCAAGCGAGCAGAGATCGTTTATGGCGAGACAAAGGCTGGGGGAATCATCTGGCACGATCTGCGACGTACTTTTGCGACGCGTCTTCGCGCAAACGGAGTACACGAGTACGACATTCAAGATCTGCTGGGCCATGCCAGGCCGGGAGTGACTAAGGTCTATGCACGTGCAACGCTGACGGTTCTAGAGGACGCGGTCGACAAGCTCACAGAGCCATGGGGCGAAGTGATCAAGTTCGAACGAAAGGCCAGTTGAGGGGTCCCTCATCTTCCCCTCATCTGCTAAGCCGAGGAAGAGGATGATGGTTCTGAACGTGATGCAAAGCGCAGTAAATGAAGTGGTGCCGAGGGCGGGAGTCGAACCCGCACGTCCTTACGGACAACGGATTTTAAGTCCGCAGCGTCTGCCATTCCGCCACCCCGGCACGCTGGGAAAATAGCACGTAGAGCGCGAAAGGCAGAAGACGCGGGACGAGTGACAAGTGACGAGTGACAAGTGATAAGTAAGAGATAAGAGTAGGAGGTCGATCTTTGTCAGCAGAGGTCGGCTGCGTTTTCTGGGCTTGACGATTCACGACTCTGACTCGCCACTTGCCACTTGTCACTTGTCACTCAGACACTCCCGCCTGTCACTGCTCCCGCGTCTCTCATGTTAGAATCCCGACGCCGTAATGACTCGCCCAGAATCACAAAGTGAAGAGCAGGAAGTCTTCCTGGAGCACATCCAGAAGAAGGGGCTAAAGCGTACCGCGCAACGCGATTTAATCCTCGACGTTTTTCTGCGAACGGAAGCGCACCTCTCCAGCGAAGACCTCTACCGCCTGGTAAAAGAGAAAGATCCGACCGTCGGCCAAACCACCGTTTACCGCACGCTTAAACTCTTGAGCGAAGCCGGCCTGGCGCGGGAAGTTCGTTTTGGCGACGGCGTTACGCACTACGAACACAACTATAAGCATCAGCATCATGACCATATGATCTGCTCGGAGTGTGGGAAGATCATCGAGTTCTTTTCAGCGGAACTGGAAGCAATTCAGGACGCGATGGCGGCGAAGCACAAATTTGAAGTTACTCAGCACATGCTTAGAATCATCGGCGTCTGCGCGGAATGTCGCCGCGCGAAAAAAGTGGACGGTGTTAGCCTCAAGACCACTGCCTAACATACAACCTAAATGTGGTGAACTCTGAACGCCTGCCACTCTGAACTCTCGTAACCACGGAAATCCTGAACCTGGAAACAGGTGTTTAGAGTCCAATCTTCAGATTGGTCTCCGCCGAAGTCACGTCGCATAGAATCCATTTAGGTCCAGCAATACTGTTGCCCAATGACAACCTAATAAAGGTTGAACTCTAAACGCCTGAGCCGACGCTCGCAACACTGCGAGTCAACAACGCTTAATAACCGGTGTTTGAATTCAATCTTCAGATTGTTGGTTCTTTAAGAGACGCGCGACGATCTCAAATGCAAAACTTCTTTCACCAGCGTCTCGACCCCACCCGAAGTAAATCAGTTGCCCAATCCGGAATCACTTCTCTAGATTCGGCTGCACTGTGTATGACTATCGCAGGATGACGCCTGAGCAGAAAGCGGAAGCCGTTGAGTATCGTCGTCTGCGTAGACTGCCCCTACACTCCCCGCCGCACGTTCAATTCGTGGGATTGAGACAGTTCCTGATAACAGCGACATGTTACGAACATCAACCTGTCATAGGTCTGAACCACGAACGCATGACCGACTTTGAGAACGACCTCTTAAGCACTTGTGCGAAATTTGCCGTTAGTATCTACGCTTGGTGCCTGTTGCCAAACCATTACCACGTTATGATTCGTTCGGAGAATATCGCAGCAGTGCGGGAAGAACTCGGATTACTGCACGGCCGCACATCGTATGCTTGTAATGGCGAGGATGATCAGCGCGGGCGTAAAGTTTGGCACAACTGTTTCGACAGAATAATCAAATCGCACCGGCACTTCTGGGCGACCGTAAACTACATCCATAACAATCCAGTTCGGCACGGCTATGTCGATAACTGGCAGGATTGGCCCTGGTCTAGTGCGTCACAGTTTCTTGAACGTGTGGGACGAGAGCGTGCAGTGGAAATTTGGCGACGATTTCCGATTTTGGACTATGGAAAGAAGTGGGATATCGATTGAGATCTTGGGTCTTGGTTGAGGGCGGAGTGCGCAAGTTGATCGACAGGCGTTTAGAGTTCAATCTTCAGATTGTGAGTTCACCCGAAAGAGTCGCGACGAAGAGTGAATTCAACGCGAAATGTGTTCTGTCCCTTGGGCAAGACAACCTGAAGGTTGAACTCTGAACGCTTGTTATCCAACGCTTGTCGCCAACGCTTGTAACAGGCGTTTAGAGTTCAATCTTCAGATTGTGAGTTCACCCGAAAGAGTCGTGACGAAGAGTGAATTCAACGCGAAATGTGTTTTGTCCCTTGGGCAAGACAACCTGAAGAAGGTTGAACTCTGAACGCTTGTTATCCAAACGCTTGTTATCCAAACGCTTGTTATCCAACGCTTGTTATCCGACGCTTGTTATCCAACGCTTGTAACAGGCGTTTAGAGTTCAATCTTCAGATTGTCTTCGCAGAGTGTTTTGCCTTTTAAGTTGCTTGAGTGTAACTTCCGAATGCTTCCCAAATTGCGACTAGAATTAGTGATCCATTCACGATGTGCGCGAAGAATCCTTTGCGCACCGTTGAGTTCAACCGATGTTCACAACTCGAAAGCCAGGGTCTCGAAATAGCAGCGTCCGAATGTGGCCACGAACATTTGGCTTGCTCGCACTCGCGCTTTTTCTCACTGCCTGCCCTAAGAACGAAAAGCCGGATGGCGGGCGGGTAACAATGTCGAGCCGGCCGGTCCCGCGATCTGACATCGTTTCGCCGGTCCTTACTTTTGATGGTGAACGCGCAATGCAACACGCGCGAAAGCAAGTCGAGATTGGGCCACGACCGCCCGACACTCCAGAACTCGCAAAGACTCGCGAATACATCGTTGGGCAATTGAAGAGTGCGGGGTTGTCAGTTGATGCCGACGAGTTCACCGCCACAACGCCGTCAGGCACAAAGAAGATGGTGAACCTGACGGCCCTGGTCCCAGGTGAATCTCGCGAAGTAATCATCATTGCGAGCCACTACGAGACAAAGTTTTATAAGGACATGCGGTTCGTTGGCGCAAACGATCCAGCATCATCAGTTGGCGTCTTAATTGAAATCGCGCGCGTGCTGGCCGGCAATCCTAAACCACCATTCAGTTACTGGTTGGTCTTCTTTGATGGTGAAGAGGCGTTTTGTGAAAACTGGGATGACTGTGGAACGCCGGAATCGCCGGACAATACATATGGCAGCCGTCACTATGTTACGAAGCTAACCGAGAAGGGTGAACTCTCACGAGTTCGCGCCATGATCTTGCTCGACATGATCGGATACAAGAAACTCGAGTTGGGCCGTGAAGACCTCGGCACTCGCTGGCTACAGGACATAATTTGGAAGACTGGCAAAGAACTCGGCCATGGCTCAATCTTTGTTGATCGGATCGAAGGTGTAGGCGGCGACGATCATGAACCATTTCTGAAAGCGGGAGTCGATGCCGTCGACCTCATTCAATTGAATGGTTATCCTCACTGGCACAAGCCGACGGACACGCTGGACCAACTGTCGGTGAGAAGTATGCAGATAGTCGGGGATACGGTTTTAGCGAGTTTGCCGAGGATCGAGGAAAGGCTGCTGAGGAAGAAGGAATAAAGTTTCGAGTTTCTAGTTTCTAGTTTCTAGTTCTTTTGGAGCAAGTCGAAGAAATAGCTCTATCGCCATTGTCTTGCACAATGACCATGCGATTTGGCCAAGAAGAACTCGAAACTCGAAACTCGAAACTCGAAACTTCATTCCCCCTTTGCGGAGCACGGTTGATATGAAAAAGATCGCAGTCATCCCCGGAGACGGCATTGGGCCGGAGGTAATCACCGAAGCACTACGCGTTGCAGACGCATTAAAGGCGACTCGTAAATTGGCCGTGGAGTTTTCACACTTTGATTGGGGCGCCGATAAGTTCCTTAAAGAAGGAGTGACCTTGCCGGCCGGTGCGCTGGAAATGCTCACTGATGAGTTTGACGCGATCTTTGCGGGAGCATTCGGCGATCCTCGTGTCCCTACCAATCAACATGCGGAAGACATTCTTTTGGGGATGAGGAGAGGACTTGATCTCTACATCAATCTTCGACCGGTCAGGCTCTTAAATTCTCGGCTCACACCTTTGCGAGATCGAGAGGTCAACGACATCGACTTTGTCGTTTTCCGTGAGAACACAGAGGGCGCTTATTGCGGCGCTGGCGGTTTCCTGAAGAAGGGAACAGCGGACGAGATTGCTACGCAGGAAGAATTAAACACAAGACGCGGAGTGGAACGGATTATCGTCGCTGCATTCGAGTACGCGCGCGCGCAAAAGCGCAAGCGAGTTACGATGGCCGACAAATCGAACGTGCAGCGCTTTGGTGGAGACCTTTGGCAACGCGTGTTCAAGGAAGTTGCGGCGCGCTATCCGGATATTGAAGCCAATCACCAATATGTCGATGCCATGGCAATGTTCATGGTGCTGGATCCGGGACAGTATGACGTGATCGTCAGCAACAACTTGTTTGGCGACATCCTCACGGACCTGGGCGCTGCCGTGCAGGGTGGTTTGGGACTCGCAGCGTCTGCCAATATTCATCCAGGCAAAGTCTCATTGTTTGAACCCGTTCACGGAAGCGCTCCGGCGCTGGCAGGAAAGGGTCTTGCGAATCCCGTGGGCGCTATTTTGACGCTTGCGATGATGCTTGAATATCTGGGTTACAAGGCAGAAAGTGTGATGATCGAATCGGCCGTACGCGAGTCAATCGAGAATAACGAAACAACGCGCGATCTGGGAGGAGCACTTTCGACTCAGGAAGCCGGAGAGGCCATCGCGGCGCGGGTCGTCGTTAGTTAGTTCTATCCAACAGAGAACCGCCTTGCTTGAACCACTCTCAGCAGAAATCATCGCCATCGGTTCGGAGCTATTGGCCCCTGATCGATCTGACACCAACAGTCTCTGGCTCACCGAACAGCTCAACGCCATCGGCATTGAAGTAAAGCTCAAAACCATTGTGGGCGATGACGACGCGCGACTTGAAGAGGCGATTCGTGACGCGCTAAGGCGAACTAAAGTTGTAATTACGACTGGCGGTCTTGGTCCAACTGAGGACGACATCACGCGGAAGGTTGCCGCGCGCGCTATGGGAAGACGATTGCTGCTTGACGAGTCTTTACTCGAAGAAATTCGCGAGAAGTTCAAAGCTTTTGGCAGGCCTATGCCGGAGCGAAACTCACGCCAGGCGATGGTGATTGATGGTGCGGAAGTTTTGCCTAATCCGAACGGCTCGGCGCCCGGACTTTTCATCGACCACGAGGGCACGTCCGTGGCGCTTTTTCCCGGCCCACCGCGTGAGATGAAACCGATGTTTGAGAATCATGTACGCGAGCGGCTTGCTTCGCAGGCGGGAAATCTAAAGGTCGTCAGACGCGTTTTAAAAGTTGCGGGCATGGGCGAGTCGGCAGTAGATGAAAAGATCGCGCCGGTCTATACGAAGTATGACAATCCGCAGACGACAATTCTTTTCAACAAGAGTGAGATCGAGGTGCAACTCACGGCGAGTGCGCGAACGACGGCTGACGCCGAAGCGCTTCTCGACCGAGTGTCGATGGAGATTGAAGAGCAACTTGGCCACTCAATCTTCTCATTCCGCGGCGAGACGATCGAAGAGGTGGTGGGGCTAAAGTTGTCTTTGGGAGGATATACGCTTGCCGTCGCAGAGAGTTGTACGGGTGGCCTGATCGCTGAACGACTGACAGATGTCGCCGGCTCGTCGAAGTATTTTATCGAAGGCGTGGTGGCTTACTCGAACGATGCAAAGACTCGGACGTTGGGTATCGAACCAATGCTGTTACTCGAACACGGCGCAGTTAGTGCTCCGGTGGCTGAAGCGATGGCGGAGGGGATTCGCAAACGCGCCGGTACGGATTTTGGCTTGTCGGTGACAGGGATTGCCGGGCCTGGCGGCGGCACCGATGACAAACCGGTGGGCTTGGTTTACATCGCGCTGGTTGATGACGTGCAGACACAACATCGAAAGTTAATGCTGCCGGGTGATCGCAGCCTGATTCGTTGGCGCGCATCGCAGGCCGCGTTGGATCTGTTGCGGAGGCGGTTGATCTGATCGTCATCAACGGTACGACTTTACTTTTGGCTTACTAGAGGAAATCGGTCAGGATATTCGATGGATTCGATTGTGAGGTCAATATCCAAATCGGGCCAATAAAGATGGGTTGAATGAGAGAGTTGAACATTCAATAGGTCTGCGACTGGCGCATCCCTAAGCCAGGGAAAGTGTTCGAAGGTAGAAAGAGTTCTTTATCACCAACGAGGATCCAGTTGCTCGTTCGCGATTCGATCGGGTGTCATGAGGTCAGTACCACCTTGCGGTAGCGGGTGGGGTTTTATGCTCGATTCAACCCAACACCCCACCC
>JANNON010000460.1:0-2159 GCA_031399105.1 Blastocatellia bacterium
GATGGCGATAACTACGGCAAGCTGATTGTCTATAACTTCCCCGAATCTCGTTTGATTGAAGGGCCAGTACAGATAGAGGCGCGGATCGATCAGAACGCGCAACTATCCGCTCAATTCAGTCTCTGGAACCAACAGGGCTCGCGAGTGTTACGCGGACATCTGCTGGTGATTCCGGTCGGTCGCTCCCTGCTGTATGTCGAACCGGTTTACTTGCAGGCCGAACGAAGTCCGATGCCGGAGCTGAGACTGGTGGTGCTGGCCATCCAGGAGCGCATTGGTTATGGGCCAACCTTCAACGACGCGATGATGAATCTCTTTGGCGATGCAGGAAAAGCGCCTGAGGCCTCGGCCTCGCCTTCGCCAGGCGCTTCGCCTGAAACGCCCGCTAAACCCGGCGAAGTGAAGCCGCAACCAACCCCTGTCGCCGCCGCCACGGTCATGCAACTGGTTAATCGTGCCATTCAGGAATTTGAAGATTATCAGCGCCTGACTTCAGAAGGTAAGCTCGGCGAAGCGGGTCAAAAACTCGAGCAACACAAACGCACGCTGGAGGAATTAAAGCGACTGGGCAGCAAGCAGTAGCGTGATGCGGAGCCTTTGGAGTGCGTCGACTTGTCGGCGCTTTTACCTCGCATCAGTTGGCGCTCTTGAAAGTGAGAGTTAAAGCGCCGACATGTCGGCGCGCTCCAAAGGCTCCGTACACCTAAACTCACTTCTGACTCGCCATCTTCTCGCTTAACTTCTTTACGTCCGCGCGCGCTTCGTTGTATTCAGAGATGTACTTCGGATCAGGCTTCATCTGTTCGAGAAACTCGATCTGCTTGCGAGCATCAGCGTCGCGCTTGGCGTTGAAATAAGCCTCAGCCAGAGTCGCATGAAGCAGTGCATTGTCTTTCCCAAATTTTAATCCCTTTTCCAGATACTCAATCGCCTTCTGCGTGTCTCCACCGAAAACTCTCGGCGCCTGTAAATAAAGCTTGCCCAACCCGAGATAAGCACTTCCTGCTTCATATCCTTCGTCGAGTTTCAAAACCGTTTCCATCTCACGGCGGATGTCTTCCACGTTTGTCAGGCCCGCGAGCGTGCTGTTCTCGGCGTCGCCACCATAGTTGGCTCCCAACCAAAAATGGCCCTCAGGCTTGTCGTTCTTAAGCTGAACCGCCGCCCGCCCAAAAGTGATTCCATCTTTGAACGCCTCGTCTCGTTCGTTTTCACTGTCCGTGTGCGACCCGAGATAGTAGTTAACGCGGGAGAGTTTCCAGGTGGCCTCATAGTTGGCGTTGTCGTCCAATTGGGCCTGCCGCAAGGCCGTTCGGGCCGCACGGACCTTATTTAGATCCTCGCGCTGCTCATAAAGCTGGTCCGCCTCCTTGATCTTGTCGACGGCCGCCGCCGGATTCGCTGGTGCGTCCGCCGGCGTGGGATCGGCAGGCGTAGAACTGCACGAAAGCCCTGTCATAAATGTAATATTTAGGACCAACAAGCCGGCCATGTTTCTTCTTTTTGCTAAGGAAATCAATGTCTCACCTCGTCTAAGGAGTAATATTGTCTAGCAGTCTCATACACTGGAATTTGAGTCTTACCAAAATGCGGGCGAATGGGTTATATTGACCTCCTTGCCGACATTCCGGAGTTCAAAATCCGAAAGTGTGGGCCAATTCTGCTTCGAAGAGCGTGGGAGGAACCGTGGCGGCAGCAGCTTTTTACGATCTGGAAGGAACCCTCGTAAGCACCAACCTGGTTCACACACTTGGTTTTTATGCCAAGAACCAGCCTGGCTTGCTCAAGAGTTTCCGCATGAGCGCCGCAACGCTCCTCAGCCTTCCGATGTTCGCGATCACCGATCAGTATAGTAGAAAAGTATTCAACGACCTCTACTTCAAACGGTACAAAGGCGTGTCTGAAGATCGCCTGCGTTATCTGGCCGATGACCTATTCGAAAAGGTTTTGAAGCCTGCAGTGTTTCCCGGCTCTTATGAGTTGCTCGAGAAATCCAGGAGCCTCGGCCTGCGTCAGGTAGTCGTGACCGGCGCCTTGAACGTCTCGGTCAAGCCGCTGATGGAACACCTGGGCATTACGGAGTATGTCGCCAACCAACTCGAATTTGTAAACGGGATAGCTACCGGACGTTTATTACCACCCGTGATGGCCGCGGCGAC
>JANNON010000472.1:0-4526 GCA_031399105.1 Blastocatellia bacterium
CCATGTGCGGAGGGATACACAAGACCTCTTACGCATCTGTAACCTAATCTCTTTACACCAGATGCTGGATCGCATCATCAGCATGGAACATCCGGTTTCGGCTTTACGGGAATTTGTAACGGGCGAAAAACGACAGAACGAGACCAGAAAAGTCTTGAAGCTTTCTTCGCTAATCTCTCAAACTCTTCACAACATGAATGATTTCGCAATCAACCGCGGCGTTAACCTTCGTCACAAGTCCGTTTCGCTAGATGCCTTGGTCGAGGTTAATGAACGCGATGTGGTCCGGGCGTTCGATAACCTATTGCACAACGCAATCAAGTACAGCTGGGAACGCAGAAAAGGTGAATTACCCTGGATACATGTTCGTGTTCATGCAACGCGCGAGTACGTCTTCATTGAGTTTGAAAACTGGGGTGTGCCGATTCCCGGTGACGAAATTAATAAGGGGTTGATTTATCGAACGGGTTTTCGTGGCCGGTTTTCGAGCGATCGCGGGCGGGTGGGGACTGGAATTGGATTGGCTGACGCACGCCAAGTTGCGCGCAAGCACAATGGTGAGATCGAATTAAAGAGCGTCCCAGCCGTGTTTGGGAAGTCTGCCGACGACTACAAACAGCCATTTTTGACTACCGCAACATTCAAATTACCTATTTTCCTCAGTGAGGGAGTCTAAAAATGAAGCACAAGGTGCTCTGGATCGAAGACGGCGCTCATGGTGATCTACCTGATCTTATCGCTCCGGTAAATGTAGAGGGTTCTTACGATCTAACCATAGCCTTCAATGCTACTCAGGCGATCGAGTTCATTCTGGAAAACGAGTACGCTGCAGTTATTGTCGATATTCGTTTGCCCCCAGGCGATGATCAGCGCTGGATCGATATCTATAACTCCCCTGATACGAACAAGAATGCTGAGCGATTGGGTTTGCTTATTCTCCGCAGTCTGCTTCGTCCAGATCTGAGTGAAGTCAAGATCTCTAAACAGGAATGGTTTACCGAAAATGTGATCGGAGTATTAACAGTCGAGAATCAAGACGAAGTGCAAGGTGATCTGGACGAGCTACAAATCAAAGTCTATTGCCAAAAAAATAAGAGGCCGAGCCCGGACACGCTCTTAAGGCTCATCCGTACGGTGATGGAAAACGCGGCGGTGGTAAAGGCTTCCGTTGCGAAGGACAGCGCGTAAATGCCAGAACTCCCCCCCTTTATTACCGAGCAGTGGGCCACAGTCTACTTTGAGGTGCTTTTTAGCGTCCTGGTTTTCGCTGTCGGCATTCCATTCCTGGGGCTGCAGCTAATAATGCAGGAGGACGTTCGACACGTAGTCACTTATAAAACCTGGAAAATCCGCGTTTGGGCTGTACTCGTCTTCGTGCTCCTTTTTTCAAATCTGTTGTTTATTTGGATCATTCATCCACTCACGGAAACTCAGAAAGCATCGGAATCTAACAGCTTGGCCGCCAACGCCAAAGCTGAGCATGCCCCTGCGGCACCTCCAGCGACGGATGACAGGACATCGCCGCCCGGACAACAGGTGTCTACCATTGCAAATCCTGCCTCAACTACCGCAGCGCCTACTGAAGAAACGGCGGATCATTGGCCCTGGTATCAATCCGTGACAGCCGGAGCGATCATAACTTTCGTTCCTCTAGCCGCGCTCTCCTTCGCCTATTGGTTGCCATTGAACTACACGCGTAAGAGGGTAATTCGGCAGTTCGAGAAGGATCTGATCTCAAGTATTTCTCGCGATCGGCGTCCGAACCTGGATGTTTTGATTAAAATCACTTATCTGGGCGAACATGGAAATCCTGGTTTCGAGAAGAATCTGGTACTGGATTCCTTCAAGCGAATCGCCGAGGTTCTGCAAGACCCGAAAACTGGTTACAAAGGATGGGAGTTGGCCGACATCATCCGAAGCATTAATCCGATACTTCAAAATTCAGAAAAGCCAGGAGACGACGAAAACTATAAGGTCAGCGCTAAACTACTGCATGCTATTTGGGGTCGAGTTTCAGAAAGTGCTTCGCCTAAAGACGCCATGTTGGCTGCTTCCGCGCTCAAGCAACTGGGCCTAAGTGCGGTCAGATCAAAATCTGAGGAGACTGCCCTTCTTTATTTGATAGAGGGAGCGTCCTGCGATGAGGCTGTGGTCTTTGAGCTTGGAGTGGAGGCTGTACGACTAATTCGCTTCAACATTGCCACGGACGCATTGAATAAACTGGAGGCAATGGCATTCTCTAAGGAGAAGGAAGCCCGGGAACGCGAAGAGGCGACGCACAGCTTATTGGGTCTACTGGCCCACTTTTTTGCTGCTGGCGAGTCGTCACGGAGAAAAGCCGAGCGGTCTCTTGCTGTTTCGGCTGAAGGATTTGTGCCGTCACTGGAAGATTGTATGAAATCGGCGATCGACTATCACTTTTCCCGGGCTGATTTTGAGACCAGCGATAAACTGCTTGGGATGGCCCGAACGTTGGCGGCGGCCAAGCTGTCACCGTCGGCAACAATATTTCCTGCGGCTAGGCCTCCCTCGGTCGCTACCTGAAGGAATCGGCGGGAGCGTTCGGACTCTCCGGCAACCGTTAGTAGTAACCCCAACGCCCATCCAATCGTTCAGAACCCGTATTCTTTTCCAAGCCTTCGGACACCATTCGAAAGCTCTCAACAACGCCGGGAATCAGGAGGGGACGCCCAAGCGAATCCTGATGAAAGTTGGTGCGGTATTCATTTGCCGATCCCAATCCGAAATCCATGCTCTGGGCCAGGCGAGACAGTCCTTTTAGGCGTGCCAGGAGAGCGATCAGACCATTGGTAGTGAAGTAACTATACGGCGGCAGCTCCCGTAACGCCTGTAGAAATGTTGCTTCGTCGTTAAAGATCTGCACGCGCTCAGCAAAGTCTCTTGTGGCTGACCGCGCGGTTACCAGCACTGCAATTGGTCTGAGGTCAACAAACCCAAAACTAGCGACGTGGAATTCGATGAACTTATCAAACTGTGCCTCGTCGCCGCCCCCAACTGCTTTAAATTCCTGACGCATATATTCTGCCAATGTATTGCGATGGGTCGTGATTCTGTCTATCGGCGCCAAGTAATAGCCGGCTAGCACTCTTCTTCGTTTAGCCCGCGTGTAGAGGATTGGAGATCCGATGGAAGGAATGGCCCTGGTGGCCAAAAGAACCTCACGCAACACTCGGTGAATTGCTTCCTGGCGGTTTGGGTCTTCTTGGTAGAGGTGTTTGAGTGGCGCCAGATCCGACTCAGTCTTGGCCGTAACCAAGCTGGTCAATAAGCCTGAAAGCGTTTCCGCGTCCCACCTTAAAACGTTTTCCAGCCTTAGCGGCTCGGAATTTGTTTCGAAGTATTCCCTTGGATCGAACCTGCTCAAATTCACATTGCGAGAAATACTTTCCAGATTCAGCGATTGTAATCGGTGAAGCAGAATGAGAAGTCCAAGTGTATGCAGCTCACCCTGATGCTTTGCCGATCCAAGGTCTTGCAATGCCTTCACTTGCAATCCGCTGGTCTGGTTGGTTCGAAGTTGAGGCTGGTTTAGTAGATCGAAGACCTGCCGGCTGTTGTCGGTTTCGGTGTAGTAACAAATGTTTTCAACAAAGTATGGATAGAGCGGATCGTCACCAAGGACTGCGACTCGAGCGAGAAGCAATCCCAGTTCGGCGCCAGACGTAACTCTCATCACCCGATAAAGAGCGTCGGCATTTGAGACTGTAAAGAAACCATTTTCGCCACTCTTCAACATGCAATCCAAAACTAGCGAATGCCCATGCGAGAAGGAGATTGCTTCGTTGGAATCACATAACAGATCGATGTCAACAGGGGAATAGACCTTGAGTTCGTTCGTCCGATTTTCTGCGCCCTCTATCACAGTCATGCCGCCAGCCTTTGCCGCCAATAAGTGCCGTCGCACTGCTGGATTAAGCGGTGGCGACTTGTGAATCAATATCGAGTCCACGCCGATGGCAGCCGCGGTGATAAGCATTTTGATGCCGCGCTCGGCGTATAGCCTGGTTAGCTTCTCCGCGAACTTCTGCTTTTGTTTGAGACGTTCATCCAGAGCGCTATGCGCAAACCCGAGTCGAATTGTGTGCGTACCGTCAATCTCCTCGTCGTACATGCCACCTACGGCAGTAGTATGTGCGGCGACGACCGCATCCGCTAACTCCTCGGCAACGTAGGCTAAGTCATCGCGAATCGCCTGCAGATAATCCGACTTCAGTTCTTCGATCAGACCGGATTGAGAACCCAGGCCAAGATAAGTACACGCCGTTTCAAAATCACTGAGCCTATAAGAAGCAACACTAGCCAAAGGAATCGCGACTATAACGGAACGAAACCTGTTCAAGCCCATCGCTAGTAATCTCGTGTCGCGATAATGTTGGAGAAAACGGGTAAAGGGCCCTATCCGCTTTATGGTGCTCCGTAACAACTCAATTTTGTCTTCTAATGGACCATCGAGTTGCTGACCATGGTGGGCCAGAAACTGTCGGATGGCGCTGATTCGCTCTTCC
>JANNON010000487.1:0-19684 GCA_031399105.1 Blastocatellia bacterium
CCTCTGACCTCTGACCTCTGTTCTCTCCCTCTGGCCTCTGACGGAGCCCCGGTGGTAATATCTCCGACCAAACCCATGTTCAACCCAAAGCCACTAAATTTCCGACCCCTCGATAGTCGCGTCAATCTCTTCGCTGACTAGCGCTGCCCGGCATAACTTCCTTTCGTTTCAACCCAATTCATAAGTTGTTTGGACGTCTTTTCAGTAGTCGTCCCCTTTTCAAAGGAGAGTTTCATGTCAACCACGATGACAGAGGCCAAGCGCCCAGCAATCAAGACCACTTTGCCAGGTCCGAAAGGTCAGCAGATCATCGCTGCCGACGCACAATTTGTTACCCCGTCTTATCCGCGTCCGGCGTTCAAACTCGTAGCCGAACGCGCCCAGGGCGTCTGGATCGAAGACGTTGATGGAAATATTTTTCTCGACTGCAATGCCGGAGTGGCGGTCTGTTCAACCGGGCATTGCCATCCCGAAGTGGTCAGCGCCATTCAGAAGCAGGCAGCAGAACTGATTCATATGTGCGGCACTGATTACTACTACCGGCATATGCCGGAGCTCGCGCAGAAGTTGGATGAGATTGTGCCCGTCCAGTCGCCAACGAAGACACATTTCGCCAATAGCGGCACCGAAGCAGTTGAGACTGCGTTGAAACTTGCCATGCATGCCACTGGTCGCGAGAAGTTCATCGCGTTCTTCAACAGTTTTCACGGCCGCACGTTAGGTTCTCTCTCACTAACGTCCTCAAGAGCAGCACAGCGAAAAGGATTCAAAAGACAAGCACTCGACGTCGTGCACCTGCCTTACCCAAATGAGTTTCGCAATCCGTTCAGTGCGGCAGACTGCGGCACCGGCGGTGCGGCCCAAGGCGCGTTGAACTGGATTGAAGAAAGACTGTTCAAGACCACAACGCCCCCTGAAGAGGTTGCCGCCATTGTTGTCGAAGCAGTGCAAGGCGAGGGCGGTTACGTGCCGGCGTCGAAGAGCTTTATGCAGGGCCTGCGGCGCATCTGTGACCAGCACGGCATCCTGCTGATCGTTGATGAGGTGCAGTCAGGCATGGGACGCACGGGCAAGATGTTCGCTTGCGATCACTTTGACGTGCAGGCTGACATCGTAACTATTGCCAAAGGCATCGGCTCAGGCTTGCCTATTGGCGCTTGTGTCGCCCGCGCCGACTTGATGACCTGGAAACCCGGCGCACATGCGTCAACCTTCGGCGGAAATCCCGTCTGCATCGCGTCCGCGTTGAAGACGATCGAGTTGTTGGAAGGCGGTTTGGTGAAGAACAGTGCCGAGGTCGGCGCTTATTTGCAGGCTGGCTTGCAAAAGCTGATGCAGAAGTACGATTGCATTGGCGACGTTCGCGGTATGGGGCTGATGATTGGAGTTGAGTTCGTAACTGATCGCGCGTCCAATAAGGTCGATCCTGAAATGCGTGACCGAGTGGAGATGGCGTGTTTCGAACGCGGTCTGATCATTCTCGGCGCCGGCGCGAACACGATTCGCTGGTCGCCGCCTTTGATACTTTCTAAAGAGAACGTTGACGTGGCGTTGGAGATATTTGAAGAAGCAATCAAAGCGTCCGTCTAAAAGCAAACAGCGAACAGCAAGCAGCGAACAGCCAGAGGATGACTAGGAAATTGGAGAGCAATCTCAGCTTCAACCACCTGTTTCCCTTCTAGAATTTCAATTCAGAGAAGCAAAACCCGTGAATCAAGCTAGTCGGATGATTCACCTCTGGTAACTTGCTGTTTGCTGTTTGCTCTCTGCTTTACGGAAGAACCGCGAGAGGAAATCCAGATTCATATTAACTTCCGCTCAATTTCGTTCATTCGCGCACGCAGTCGGGATTCGTCAACCGTCTGCACGCGTCCGTCGGCGTAAACTTCCCTGCCGGCCACTACCGTCGCGATTACATCGTGGCCTGACGACGCGAATATCAATGTGTTGATCGGATCGTAAGAAGGAATCTGATGAACGCCGCTCAGCGAGACCACCGCGAAATCCGCCTGCATCCCTTCGCGCAACTCACCTACTCGCCCCTCTAATCTCAGCGCGCGAGCGCCACCGAGCGTGGCAACGCGAATTCCATCTTCCGATTGCAGCGACCGCACACCCACCTCATCGCCACTTCTCGTGGACAGAATCGCGAATCGCGCTTCAGCAAGAATGTCGCAAGAATTGTTACTGGCAACCGAATCACTGCCAAGCCCGACTGCTATGCCCTGATCCAGGAAATCCGCGAAAGGCGCGCGACCATGCCCGAGCTTGGCGTTCGACCGCGGACAATGGGCGACACTCGCAATCGTGTTCCGTAGAATTTCGATATCCTCGAGATCGACGTTCACACAGTGGGCCAGCAAAGGCCGAGCCTGCAGAATATTGTGACGCTGCAAATACTTGACTGTTGACATCTCCGGAGCACGCCACTCTATCCCACGCTTAGCGAGACCATCGGCGAAGGGACCGCAGCCATCGCGTAGCAACTGCTGTTCGGCATACGACTCAGCCGCATGCATCATCAATGGCAGACTCTCGGCAACAGCAAACTCAGCAATTAACTCCAACTGTTCGCTACAAACTGTGTAAGGAGCATGTGGTGAAACTCCCGCGCGAACGAGCGAGTTTTCGAGCTCTTTAAGCCGCTCAACGTTCGTACGCAGTTTTTCAAAGTTCTCTTCGACGAGCTTCGGATCCGGCCCAAACGACTCCTGAAAGACAATGCCTCGCAGTCCAACGTCGACCAGCGCATGCATACTTGCTTCCGCCGCGTCACTCGAATCACCGAGACACGTGACACCGGCGCGAACGGCCTCGCAGGCGCCCCACGCAGCGGAAACGTAGAGATCGTCCGGCGTCAAACGCTCCTTGCGCGCAAGTGTTAGCTTCCGTAACCAGGCAAAGAAGTCGCCTTCAACATCATCGAGGAACCCGCGCATAGCAGTTAGTTCAAGATGTGAGTGCGAATTGATCAGTCCCGGAATGATCGCGGCGTCGCCCAGATCATGCAGAGCGGCCCTGGGATTTGCGATGCGAAGCTGCTCGCGATCGCCCACCGCTAAGATGCGATCGCTTCCTACCAGCAAGGCGCCGTTCGGAATAGGCGCCGAAGTAATTGGCAACAGCCAGCGAGCGGTGTAGAGCGTAGTCATCAGTGGTGAGTGGTAAACGTCAACGGTCTGGCGCGATCGACAGACCTGGTCCAACGTTGGCAGTTCGGCCTACTTTTAGTTTGCGATAGCGGGCGAGAATCGAGGTCACATAGGCACGGGTAGAAGGAATGTCGATGCGCTTGATGAACTCTTCGCCGGAAAGAGGTTTGCCATCGGCGCCCGGACGGTTCCATTCAGCGGCCCGACTTGGTCCCGCGTTGTACGCGGCGATCATACGAGCCTCGCCATCCGGCAGACCGCGATACTGCTCGTATACCTTCTCGAGGTACCAGCAACCCACCTGGATGTTCCTTTCCGGATCACGCAAAACCGCGGCTGGATCTGAGGCCATCCGTCGTTGGAGTTCGCGCATTCCGGTTGCGCTTGACCACTCGCGACCAACCGTGGGCGTGACTTGCATCAACCCAATCTCGCCGGCTTTACCATTTTTCCACGGGCTGAAATAGGTCTCTTCGTAGATGATACTCCACACCAGATCCGGATCCAGACGATAGATGCTCGCCTGTCTCGCGATCAACGCGTCGAATCGGTGCGTCCAGTATCGATTGAAGTAGTAGGCGGAAAGCAGAAGCGTGAGGACAACGAGGCTTACTAACAGAATGCGTTTCATTCAGATGTGGCGGTGGTGAACTCTGACTTGTAGCAACTCACCGCGGCGTTAATTTCTCCTGGTTAACCCGGCCCAGAACTGAGATACCGAACGGGAATAGTCAACTCCTTCGTAGCGCGATCGCAGCGCCTGCTCGTCAAGCACGTGCCCCTGCAACCAAACTTCAGCATCGACCGTCGCGCCGACATAGAGCGGCTCACCACGCAGCGCCCGGCGGTTGACTAGTACTTCCAGTTTTATCTTTTCGAGATCCAAATGGATCCAGTAAAGCTCGCTCCCTGAAAGAGGATTACGCAAGGGTTTGAAAGCAACCACACGCCCTGAAAGACTCCAATCATTCTCGTGAGCAGCACGTGCGGGGGCAGACTTTTCGAGCGGCATCCAGCGCGTCTTTCCGGGCGTTTTGCGTACTCTGGCGCGATAAGCAAGACCACAGAGAGCGACGTGAAGTTCCTGCGCGCGAAATCCGCCGGGCCCCACTTCCGTCAAGTTCTGCAATTCAAAGAGGACTTCGCAATCAGTTCCATCACGATAGCCGTGAATGACTGCTTCGCCTTCTTCATCGTATTCGGTAAGAGCCCAGGGAGTGATCGTCTGAATGTAACGCGCGCGAAAACCGGGACGGCAATCGGCGTAGAAAACATCGCCACTGCCGGACTCGTAAAGCACGGTCCAAACTTCGAGACCTTCACCAAGCTTCCAACAGCGACCATGAAGCACGGCGCCTCGGCGGCTGAGTTGTGTTGCTTCGCCCTGATCGCCGGCGCGCTCCGCGAGGTAGTTGAAGGCCTTTTCACTCGGTACTTCTAACCCGATAGTTTCGAACGTGGGATTCATTTATTCCTGCTCATCACTGCTTGAAATCGTTGGCGACATTATTGCCCGGCTCGTTTCCTGTGTCTATGTTTAATCTCACCGCCGTCTTCTGTTTCTTGTTCAGTGTCTTGCGGCGCGCGAGATTTAAATCCGCGAATTACTCGCTCTGGTCCATGTGCCGGACGATTACCGGAGCGCACCATCTCCGTGAAGAGATCAACATCGTAGTCCACTTCCCGCGACATCTCTTCTCTGATCGCATGTAAGACTTCAAGAAATTTTGGGCGGCGATACATTTTCGTAATTCCGATTTAATTTAAGTAACGCGATTTGTCAATCAGAGTGATCCTTTTCTCGCGCTGCGTCAATGGCCTCGGTGCTGAAGGTACAAACGCTCCCGTTGAGATCTGAGATTTTAAATCTCATTCTCAGCGAAAGAGAGCGCTGGCAAGTTCTTCAACCAACCCGCTCGGTTGATTCTGAAACGAGAAATTCCGGGGTGACGATCATGGGTACATAAAAGCCCGCCGCCGTATTGAACAGCCGAATGCGCGCTTGTCGTCGGACATTTGCGAGGTGGCCAAAGTTCCACGTCACGATATAGTCAATCTTGTGATAGGAAGCGATCGCAACATGCAGGGCGTCGGCAATGTACTTGCGGTGGAAGATGCCGCGTGAGATGTAGCCGTCAGCAAGGATCGCAGCCTCGTCGGTGAGTTCGACCTGCTCTAAAGGGGCGATCAGGTTCAGATAGGAAGTGCGGTGTGGTTCAGCAACTCGCTCGAGCTCCCGGTTTACGAGTGGCGAGATGACATTGCGATAGACCGGCATCTCATGCTCCCACCAGCGGATGGTCAGATCGCGGCGAAAGGGCTCGCCGTTGTCAAGATAGGCCCCAATTACCGAGGTTTCGAGGTAGAGGCTTTGTTTCATAAAAACGGGGGCAGTTTCGAGTTTCGAGTTTGGAGTTTCGGGTTTCGCTAGTACTCCGAACGCAGTACTTTCTTCATCGTCAACGGCTCAAGTCTTACGACGCCGCGTTGGAAATCGAATGAGACTCTAAAGTGTCGCAGGAAATTGCCGCCAAGAATTCCATCCTGCGTGAATCCCGCAGTCTCGTTCACCGGTTCCAGATCCAACACGGCCGCATTGACATGATTCCTGGACAACGAACCCAGCGCCACTCGCGGCAACGTCACAGTCTTAACGTCTTCGGCGATTCCCGCCGCGCCATAAACTTTCAGACGCGTAGGTTGATGATACCCTGCTAACTCTTCGAGCGCCGCAAGTTTCTCAGAAACAACTGAAATGCTGGCGCCGGTATCGATAATAAAGTTTTGCGGCCTTTGCAGTCCTTCAACCAGCACCTCACCGCTCAAAAATCCGCTCGATGTGGTTCGTAGTGGAATCTCAACGCCGCTGGGTACGAAAGTCATCGAGCGATCGTCGGGGCCGCCCTCGGTTTTGTAGAGCGTTCGCCACATCTCGCGCTCGTCAACCTGGCCCTGGCGGAAGAGCGAGAAGGTCCGCTCGCCATAATCAACTGAGGTAACGTACTTGGAAATAATCGACAGACCGATGTAGCCATCTACCGGGTTCTTATCGTCATAGAACCTTCGAATGTAGACCGGCACGTTTTGGACCTTCACCGCCCCAATGTCGAGTGACGAAAGAAAGCCATAAACAATCTCGAACTTTCCACCACCGCCGACGGCGCGAGCCAATCCGCCCTGGGCCACTGGCTTAAGGCCGAGACGCTTCGCAGTCTCTTCCGAGATCACCGACATTCCCGATCCCGTGTCGAGCACAAACCTGAAGTCTGTCTTCCCGCCATTTATCCGCACGCGCAGGATCGGACGTTCGTCAACGGACTCAAACGAAACGACGGTCTTGTTCTCACCAGCAGGTTGATACAGTGTCGTCTGCTTGCCGAGATAACGCAGAAAAGAGATCAATCCACGGATTCGAGCACGCCGGTCCGCATCGGCTTTTGGCGAAATGGATAAGAACCTTTCGTAGGCATCCGCTGCTTCACGATAGCGTTCGCTGCGAGCCGCCGCCTGCCCTAGATTGAAGACGTAATCGGGCTCGTCCGGCTCCAGAGAGACCGCTCGGCGCAAGCCTCGAATACATGAGTCGAGGCGGTTCTCATAGAAATCAATCATCGCCAGACCGGCGATCGCCGGAGCGTCATTCTCGTCAATACTGATTGCGGTGCGAAACTCCTCGACGGAATTACGAAAGTCACCAGAAGCCAGGATCGCCGCGCCGAGGAGCGAGTGTCCGCGAGCCGACAGGGGATCCGAAACTATTACGCGCGCTGCATGATCGTACGCATCGCGCAAATGTCGCTGTTTGAGTAAGGTAAAACTCAGACCCAGTCTCGCTTCCTTGTCCTGCGGATTTTTAGTCAATAGTTCACGGTAAAGCTTTTCGGCGTCGGCGTAATCGCCCTCACGCAACGCGCGACCTGCTCGAGTGTGGACTTTATCGGAGACCGTCAACGCCCTGGTGACCGTCGTGAATGCGCCACAAAAGGCAAAGGCGGCCAGAACGACGGCCGCCAAACTCATCATCAATGCCCTGGGATTAAAGCACCGCATAATTACTGCTTTCCGAATTTTGACTGTCGGCTGTTAATTGCCAACAACTTAAATTCTCCTACGGTTTTTACTTTAGGACTTCCCCTGTCTTGATCGACCAAAGCACCAGATCTAATTCATCGAAATCGATCTTCACAGACTTTGCAAAATCACTTAGCTGCTTTTCAGTTGCGAGATAACGCGCTCGGGTTGCAGGCGGCTTGCTGGATTCTGCCAAGCCCAAATCGGCGAGGCACCGCATAACGTGCTTATCAAGAATAGCGTAGCCCTTCAACCCGATGTTGCGCAGAAAATGACTCGACTCCTTGTAGCCCAGTCCTTTGATTCTGGTTTCCTGGGCCAGCCAGTCACGGCGTTCGATTGCATCGGAAAAGCTCTCCAACTTCTTGCGCAGCCGCATTCGGCAGTGGCTTTGCAAGTAATCACGAGTACTTACAATGTAAGCCGGACGAGCATTAGGAAAGCGATGGGCGCCAGCTTCCTTCAGCGCCACCGCCATCTGGTCCGACCCGCCCTTCTTCAGGAAAGGTCTGACAGCTTCGATCGATTTCAGACCCATGCGAGCCGATGCGCCCGCGGTGAAGATGCAGTACACCAGTTCCTCCCACAACCGGTCGTCCGATGCGGAACGCCAGACGTCGCTGAACTCCGCGAGTCTTGCCCGAATCAATTGCCGTCGCATTTGGTGCGCGGCGCAGATGCTTTCAATGTTGACCGGTTGGTGTGTGCTAATCACTTGGGTTTGTCAATGAGCGATTCTAGGGGTGGGCTTTGCGGCTTGTCAACGCAATTAAACTGACGGTGTGTGCACCACTTTTACGAAATTTCGTTGTACATCTTCTCGGTTGGCAGCAGCATCGAAGCGCCTCTCCTACACAACGAAAATTACGCTTGCCAAGCACGTGCTATGATTAATTGCCCGCGCCGAGCGTGGTAATCAGCTGGTATGAACATCACTAAAACATCATCCATTTTTTCGGTTTTGGCCGGCGCGCTGCTCTTGATCTCGAGTGCGACTAATCTGCCGGCACAAGTCCCAGCCAAGGTCCCGACCCCACAACCGACCGTTCTGCAACAGCCTTCTCCCAGTCCGTCACCGGTCGCTAGTGGAATCGAAGCGCCTCCGGTCTACGGCGTTCAGGCTGTACTCATCGAGACTCTGACCCGGGGCATCGTAGCCTCGCAGGCGGTCGATCAACCGATGAATCCAGCCTCCGCGGTAAAGCTGGCAACGGCACTGGTCGCGTTGAAAAGCTTCGGCCCACAGCATCGCTTCAGCACCGGCTTCTGGACGAACGGGACATTCGACAAAGCCACGGGAACCATCAACGGCAATCTCTATGTCTCCGGTCGCGATCCTTCATTTCATTACGAGCACGCGGTGTTGATGGCGAGGCAGTTGAATGCTCTAGGAATTCGCACAGTCACCGGCGATCTGATCATCGCGCCCGGCTTCACCATGAATTTCAATTGGTCAGCGCGGAGATCTGGTGAAGGTCTCTATGACACGCTCGATGCCACGTTGCGACCCGCTGTCGCCACCAGCGCCTGGCATTACGCACGCACACTCGTCGGTGAGAATGTTTCTCAGCTCCCAACTCCCAGCGTTGCGGTGATGGGCGAAGTCGCCGTTGACGCAGTAGCTCCGGGTGCGAAACTCCTGCTCACTCATCACTCGAGTAAGTTGACGGACATTCTGAAAGTTCTGCTCTGTTACTCGAATAACTTCATGTCCGAGCGTTTGGGAGACAGCGTCGGCGGTGTTGAATCTGTGCGCCGAGTGCTGATTACCAGCCTGGCAATTCCGCCCGAAGAGTTGCGTCTAGCTTCATTAAGTGGGCTCGGAGTGAACCGAGTGACGCCGCGCGCGATGATGACCATCTTTAGAGCGTTGCGCGAAGAATTGCGCAAGTACAAGCTGTCAACAACGGACATCATGCCGGTCGCAGGAATCGATCCGGGAACGCTCGAAGATCGTTTTAGTGACCTCGGTTCTCGCGGCAGTGTCATCGCCAAAACAGGAACGCTTATCAGAACGGATGGGGGAGTTAGTGCGCTAGTGGGCCAGATGAAAACGGGCAGCGGCGAGATTCTGCTCTTCGTGATCTTGAATCAACGTGGGAACGTCGCGCGGTTCCGCGACAATCAGGATTTCCTAATCCGGCAGGTGCAAAGTACTCGCGGTGGCGCCAAGGCATTCGACTATAAACCGATCACGCTTGCGATGAGACTGTCCGACACACAAAGCACGGTCGCGGGTGAAGAGGAGTTCGAACCTACGCTGGGAACCGGTCGCGCGCCCTGAGTGCGTGAGGCGAAGCCTTTGGAGTGCGCTGACTTGTCAGCGCTTTGATCTGGTTTGCCCAAGGGCGACGGTTGATTACGACAGTCAGACATAAGCGCTGCCAAGTCAGCGCACTCCAAAGGCTTCGCCTCTCTGATTGAGAAACGAAGTTCCACTCGCTGTCACTTTAAGAACCATTCCTCACATTGCCCTCTGGCAATCCAATCAACAACCTCGCAGATTTTCGTTGGAAAACGCACCTTGAGGTGGAGATACCCTCTGGCATGATCAGTGCTGTAGCCCACTTGCCCGCGGACCGCCCTGGTCCGAACACTCGCAATAGTGAGTTACTCCCATGCCTAATGCAGTACTTGCTTCAGCAAGCTCTCACGATGGTTTCACGATAGTCGACATGATGGTCGTGCTCGCCCTTCTGGGGGTGCTTACGGCGCTCGCCATCCCGCAACTAATCGGCCAACGCCGATTGATTCGTTCCGCCGCCATCAACCGAGAGGTTCTCACCCAACTTCGCTTTGCCAGACAGCAGGCCATGACTCAACGTCAGGTCTTCACCTTCCAGTACGTCAACGCCACCAAACAAATCTTGATCATCGATCACAACAACGACCCTGATGCGAGCGGGGTGACTGTGCTTTCGGATGTTGCTTATCCAAACACGGCTGGCAGCGTTGTGGTCAGCACCATCTCACTGAGTTCGGGCGGGATTCCAATCGCTGAACTCACTTATGGAATCCCGACAGGACTGCCGACCGGAGCCCTCGCCGATGGGGTCTCGCGAACCGGCCTGACGTCTGGAAAACTTAACATTTCATTTCAGCCCAGCGGTTCAGTAGTGGACATCAATAACAATCCTGTAAATCGCGCGTTGTTCTTCTATAACAACAAGGCGTCGATTCATACCGCTTCGGCAGTTTCAGTTTTGGGCGCAGCCGGACGAGTGAAACTTTGGAGGTACGACGAGAGTGTCAACAGCTATGTTGAATAACACTGTTCGAGCACACTCCGTCCAGCGGCAGGAGCAAGGCTTCACTCTGCTGGAGATGGTGGTTGCCGTAAGCCTCCTGACCGGCGGACTGCTCGCCGTCGCCTCGACGATCGGCTATGCCTTGATGGTGAGCAACAGCGGTCGAGGAATCACTAATGCAAAGCTGCTGATCGTGTCAGTACTCGAGCAGATGGAGACTCTGCGTAACACGCAGACGTTGACCTACGGCCAGATTTCAAATGAAGGCGGCGTCGATGACACCGGCGCCGATTGGAACTTTGTTGGTTTTCCAGCCGAGTTTCTGCCGGTTTCAAACAATCCTGGCCCAGACGGAATCTTCGGGACGCGTGACGATCTGATCGATGCCGGAGCCGATGGGCAATACGGCACTGCCGACGATTTTACTAACCCACTCTTTGCGCGGACCGGTGTGTCTCGTCAGATTTTGATTACCGAGTTGAGCCCGCAACTGAAACGCATTGAGGTCACGTTGCGATACTCGCCTGAAGGCGGCGAGATCCGCGAACTCTCCGGGGTCAGCTACTTAAACGACAATGCTCACAGTAACTATATTCGCTGACAGCGACTGATACTCAAGATGAACTCTAAACCAAACCAATCAGGCCAGGCAGGATTTACTGTGGTGGAGATGATCATCGCGGTTACGGTGATGGCAATCATCGCCGGAGCCGTATTCGCTTTGATGAGAGACTCGATGAGAGTGGCCTCGACCACTTATGAGCTTACTGATGCGCAGGAAAGTTTGAGGACAGCCCAGGAATACATCAATCGGGACCTGATGAATGCCGGCGATGCTTTGACGAGCATCAACAACATAAAGGTCCCGCGAAATTTTGTTACTAACTACCTTACCGTCGCGCCTGTTGATGACCCGAGCATCCCGGGTTACGTCAACCTGGCGCTGCTTACTTCTGATAATGATCCGCCTGCAAGTACGGCAGTGCTTGGAGCGACACCGAAAACGCTTCATACAAATCCGGCCGACCGGATCACCATTCTGCAGATTGACCCTTCGTTTACGCCCGTCGCTTTGGCTGCTACCGCAATCAATCTAAACGGCAATCAGATAACGGTCAGCAGCACGACGCCGTATCGAGTCGGCGAAGTTTACTTCCTTACCTCATCTGTAGGCGGAGTGTTTGGAACTATTACCGGTCTCCCGAGTGGTCCACCCCGACTCACCTTCAATAACGGAGATGCGCTCGGCTTGAACGTGAGTGGCGTGGGCGGGCAAATAAACACAATCTCGGCAAGCAGAACGCTGCCGACCTCGCTGATGCGCGTCAAGGTCATTCATTACTACTTAACTTCTGAGGGCCATCTTATGCGTCGGGTCTTCGGCGTGCGTGGCGCCTCATACACCGACAGCTTGATTGCTGAACATGTCATCGGCCTTCAGTTTCGCTACTTCCTCAGCCTACGTGATGCTGGCGGCAATGTGGTGCAACCAGTCGAGCAGCTAACCAACACAAACGAGCAAGTTGCCATTAACCAGGTCGAAGTGTCAGTTGCCGTCGAAACTCCGCACGCTCTGCAGAATGGAACCCGCCAACCACTTTCCATGACTACGAGCACCAGTGTCCGCAACATGCAGTTCCAGGGCGCCTTGCAACCAAGCCCCGGAGGTTAAGTGAGTTCGCCATCATGAAGATTTTCGCCCCCAACCCTCAAAACCGATCTCAGATCTCAAATCTCAGATCTCAGACTCAAGGCTTTGACTTGATTGTTCAGTTAACAGTCCAACCGGACGAAGAACTGAACCAAGAGAAGGGCGAGCGCGGCAGTGCTCTCGTTGGAGCGATCTTCATTCTCGCTCTCTTGGGCGTGATTGCCATGACCGTGCTGGGTGTCGTAACCACTGAAACGAGGATTGCCGGAAGCGATCTGGAACGTACGAAGACTTTTTATGCAGCTGCCTCGTCGATGGAGAAGATGACCAGCGACTTTAGCGCGCTGTTCTCGCGAACCTCGCGGCCAACTGTCGCTCAACTCAACTCGATCGCCGCCTCATCGCCCCCTGAGCTAATTTCCGAAGGATTTTCCTTATATCCGCAGACCATCGCACTCGACCAGGAAACCCTGGATTCGATGCGAGATACGCAGGGAATCTCATCAACTGCATATCCCAGCGTCACCATCCCCTCTGGTCCCTTTGCGGGATTGACGGCCAGCGTGGCGCCTTACTCACTCGAAACAACCGCCACGTCCAACACTAACGCCCAGGTTCGCCTCACAAGGCAGATCAACAACTACCTGATACCAATATTCCAGTTCGGCATGTTTAGTAACGGCGATCTCGAGGTGTATCCCGGACCTCAGTTCACATTCAACGGAAGAGTGCACGCTAATGGAAACCTCTATCTGAGTGGAAATGTAACCTTCCTCGCGAAAGTCACTACCGCCAATGAGGCGGTTCGCCAGATAGTGCGCAATGGCTCGCCCCACGATGGTGTCGTCCATTTTCAAGTGGGCGTCACAAAAGTTGAGATGACACTGGGAAGCGTATTCCTTGGTCCAAACTTACCCGGTGCTACTCCCGGTGGGCGAGGCTATTTTCCCGGCTCCCCCGCGGGAACTTCAAACCTGACGTGGAAGGACACCTCGGTCGCAGCTCCTCTGCTGGGACTTCCGAATCAGTTTGGTGGCCAGATGTTGACGCGCACAACCGGCATCTCACCGTTGTTGCTGCCAATGCAGTTGGACGGCAATCCACCTCGCGAAATTATCAAGCGCCAGATGCCGAACGACGACCTAACGCTCAGCGAGTCGCGCTACCACACGAAGTCCCAGATCCGGATTCTGATTGACGATGAGTCAGCCACCGGAACCGATAGCTCCGCCATCCCGGCAAGTAAGGGAGTTGCCTTATCAACTTTCACTCCGGTACCTCTGCCGGCGGGTGCAACAGCCTCTGGCGGCGGACGTGCACTATGGCGAATCTCAGACGCCGGTGCTTACGTGGATACGGCGGCAAGTTGTCTCTCGCAAGGCAGTAGCTCTGGGCCACAGGCTGACACGGTTCGTGGAATCAGAGGCACATCAGCTTCGTCATCGAACGGTGTGACCGTTCCGGCCGGCGCCGGAATCACTGGCCGAATATTGATCGAGATCATTGCCGCCGATGGCTCTGCCCGCGACGTCACTACTCAGATTCTCAGTATGGGTATGACAGTAGGAGAGCCGAACGCGATCGTACATTTGCAGCGGCCATTGTGGGCCGCTTACACGCAGGGCAGTAGAGATTCAACCGGAGGGAACGATTTTCTGACCTACCTTTTGAGCAGCACGACCATCGCAGCCGATGGCGAAATTAAGGATAACGGTGGCCACCCCACACAGCATGGAACCTATGGTTTCCTGACAAACCTGAACGATGATGCAGGCGGGAATTTTCGGAATGATGCACCAGCAGCAGCCGGCAATTGGAACAGTATCGTCCCAATCAATATCTATAACGTTCGCGAAGGACGCATCACCACGGCACTGGACGCAAACACGGTTTACGAGCGGGGCGTGATGAGCATTGTAGAACTCAACATGCGCAACCTCGCTCGCTGGCTTGATGGTGTGTACGACACAAATCTGCTGACCGGGACAGGAGCGTTGAGTCCGAATATTTCAGGTACCGACGGATATATTGTCTACGTTTCCGATCGACGCGGCGACAAAGTTAAGTCGGAACGGGATGCCGTTGGAGCATTAATGACGACCAACGGGCTGGTTGATAATGAAGACATCTATGGTCCAAACAGCACGCTTGACGCGGGTGAAGATGTCATCGATTTTGGGATCGATGGTTCGGGTAATCCGAAACTCGGAACGTTGCAGCGTGATCCTACAGAGTTGCCGGATCCCGCCGCGCTCGCCGGCACCTCAGGTGCTGACCGGTACGGACGCGCCAAGACCGTCGCCGCATGGCAGAACACAAATAACTATTTTCGGCGGTCGGTGAGAATTTTCAATGGAGAGGATCTCGTGATCACTGGCGCAGCCGACAAACTGTCGGAGACGAGGGGAATTACCATCTCATCTGAGAACATGGTCTACGTTTGGGGAAACTTCAATACAACTGGCATCAACGGTCAGCCTGCCGGAGCTTCAACTCTCAACGACCCAACTCAGGCATTCTTCTACACGGGCAATCAGGTGCCTTCCTCGATCGTAGTGGACGCGTTTTTTCCCTTATCGAAAACCTGGTTCGATAGTTCGAGTTCTCTGTATCCGGATGATCTAGGAAAGCGTATAGCTGACTTGAATTTGCCGGCCGTCACTGCCGAGACTTCGGTCAGGGCCGGCATCATTGCGGGAAACAATCTTTCGGCGCTTACCGGACTTCCGGATGGAGGCAACAGCGCCACAAACGAGTCACGACTTAACGGTGGCATGCATAATTTCCCTCGCTTTCTGGAACGATGGGGCGCGCGCTGGAATTTTGTTGGCTCCCTTATTCCGCTTTACAACTCAACCCAGGCTGTCGGGCAATACAACTCAAACTCAACCATCTACAGTCCGCCGGTTCGAAACTGGGCATTCGATTCGACCTTTCAGGATCCGAACCGCCTGCCTCCTGGTACTCCTCAGTTCCAGTACGTACAGCCAACGGCCTTCCGGCAGATCTTCTAACACCCATCGACGGGGTCTGCTCAAAAAAGGTTTGCGCCCCGACAGCCCGAAAGCTGGCGGGGCGCTTTTACCGTCCGATTTCGCATGCAGCGTGCGGCACCACACACGGGCGGACGATCTTGAAGAAATGGAGTTAGCTACAGTTGAAGTTGGCAAGTCTCACATCAAATAAAAAGGTCCAAAGGCGACGGGTTTCCGGAGAGCGAGTAAATTTTCTTTTCCCATCGCATCCTGTGAACCAGCCCGGCAAATTAGGAACCCGCCTTCCCTCATCGTTACTGAAGGTGACGACGATCTCTGCAACATCAGTAACCCAGGCATTCATTCCCTTGTTTTTGGGGTGTTAACAGTTGGCATGACCGTTGCTGAAGACTTCAGTACAGGTCCACCCGGATCTCGCCGCAGAAGTGAATTGGAGGAACGATGGCAGTCGAGCGAATCAAACTCAGAAACCGAAAGCATGACCAGACTGGCTTCAGCATGGTTCAACTGCTGATTACAGTTGCTGTCGTGGCAATCGTTTCAAGCATAGCAGTGCTGGGCATCGCTTCTGCTCGTCAACGTATCAGGTTGACGAACTCATCGCGGCTGTTGGCGAGTTATCTGGAAAAGGCCCGAGTGGATTCGGTAAGACGACATGCCACCGATACTTCCGAAATGTCGGCGGTAACGCTGCTTAACAGTTTCTCTTACCGAGTGACGATGGACTTCGACGGCGATGGGACGATTGAGACTCGCAACATCACGCTCGACGACGGCGTGGTGATCGCAACCGATCCACTGCCACCGGCCATCACGTTTGATTGGCGAGGGAGACTGACTGGCACATCCGAAAAGAAGATCAGCATTACTCTGCAATATGGCACGCTGGCATCAGACCAGCGCAGTATCGACGTCACGCGCTCGGGCGATGTGACCATCGACAGTGACGTGTACCTGGATGACGTTCCCAATGTAAATGTTAACGTCAACGGCTTAACTGGCGTGGATTCAGGCTCAACGATCAACGGAAACAGCACGGCCACTCCTACGCCTACACCAACCCCGGAACCGACTCCTACGCCGAGCGTCACGCCAACTCCGACGCCAACTCCTACGCCGAGCGTCACGCCAACTCCGACGCCAACTCCTACGCCGAGCGTCACGCCAACTCCGACGCCGACGCCGACGCCGAGCGTCACGCCAACACCAACCCCGACGCCGACACCCTTGCCCAGTCCTACTCCGTGCGTTGCGAATCCGACGCCGCCTTCTCTCTCGATTCGAAAGAACGGAGGCGTGGGAACGGTGAGTTGGTTCGTCTCGAGTGGTAGCGTGGGCTTCAGTAGCGGGCCGAACAACTTACAGGTGACGCAGACCTCGACGAACAACTTCTCCATCACGTCGCTCAACAACTCGCGCGGTGACTTTACGGCGGTCTTTAGCACACCGTGCGGAAATCGCAGCTATGTTGTCAGCGTGACTAACTAGGTCAGCCCTGAAACTGGAATAAAAACAGATGCGCACGAGCTTTCGACAAACAGGAAAACACGGCGAGGCAGGTTTCACGCTGCTGGAGACGACCATGGCTCTGGTAGTGATGATGATCGGCGGGCTTGGCATCGCTGCCGTGTTCTCTTTCGCGATCAAGAACAACACCGGCGCGCGCGATCGAGCTGCCGCAATCGCGGTGGCGCAGCAGGAACTCGAACGCTTACGGCACGTGTCTTTCAACGATGCGGCCTTAACGGCGACTTCGACGCCGATCATCTCCACAGCTATGAATGGCACTCGTTCGTACACGGTTCGCACTTCGATCACTAACACCACAGGGTCAATGAAGACCATCCAAATACAGGTGACGCCCGCGAGTGGTTCTACCACCTGGGCGCTCGGCAGCGTCACCATCGTTTCACAACGCGCTTCCTTCGCACTGGGCGCCTACAGCGGTGGACCGTGATGAAAGACAACTTGAGCATGCTGAAATCTAACAAAACCACTCAAGCCGGTTTCTCGCTGGTTGAATTGATCATTGCGATGTCGGTCACGCTGGTAATTGCCGGCATAGCCAGTACGCTGGTTGGCAGTTCCTTCCGTTTGCGAGCGCGGGAAGATGTGCGTTCCGACGCGGTTGCGGATGCGCAACGAGCGCTCAACATCGTGTCGCGCGAAATCGCGAACTCCGGATTTGGATTGCTCGACAACGGAATCGTTCCCGGAGACACAAACTCAACCGGTATTCGGTTTCGCTCGAACCTGAATGCTTACACGCGAGACTCATCAGGCAATCCGGTCTCCGGCAGCGGCACCATCTCCGAATCTGACGAAGACATCAAATACTCGATGTACAACGATGAGGAGGCGAACCGTCACTACCTGGTCCGTTATGATGTGATCCTCGGCGCCGGAGATTCGCGGAATGGAACCACGGTGCTGGCAAATCGAATCGACACCTTCAGCCTCCGCTACTTCGATTCAACTGGTACGGAACTCGACGTGGTGACGAACCCCAATCTGGTAGTGAGTGCCTGGAAAGTCAGAATAACTGTCGGAGTCAGCCTTCCGGAACAGGGCACTGTCGGCTCGCCGGGATACCAACCCACGTCGACAATTGATCTGGTTACCGATGTCGTTTTGCGCAATGCCAGCCAGATAACTTACTAGACTGAGTTCGGAGAAATTGGATCATGAACAACACTAAACGCATTGGACTTTCTGCGGAGCGGCACGGTGAACGTGGCGCGGCACTCGTGACCAGCATTCTCATTTCGACACTGCTGTTGACGGTGGCCGGGGCTGTGATTCTCACCAGCGGCATGTCGGCAACGACTGCGATCGAATCCACTGCTGAAGTGCAGGCTTACTACGGCGCCGAGTCAGGCCTGGAAGCAACGTTGAATGTTTTGCGCGGGAATGTCGCGCCGCGTTCGGGCATTCCGACCGGCACCAGGATGGGATACCGCAATGCTGTCGAACTGTCGAAGGCAAATCTTCCCAGCGATCACTCCACGACCTCGAGATTATCCGGTTGGCTTGATTACGGCAGCGACGGACGAGTTTCTCCCAGCGGGGCAAATTTCTCCTACGCCGTTACTGTCAGTGATCCAGACGACCCGACTGGATCGACGCGAGCTGCGGATGCCAGCTACCGGCCGACCAGACTGGTAGTCCAATCCACGGGTTATGGTCCAAACGGATCCGTCAAACAGATGGAGATGGTGATCCAGAAAACGGATTTCGACTTTGAGCCAAGCGCCCTGCTGTTGATGCGCGGCGCCGAGAGTGGCATCAAGATGAACTTCGACATCGGCAGCAGTTCGGCGAAGTATTACAGCGGTCACGACAATGCGGGTGCCGAATCAGCCCTGCCGACGTTTGGTGTCACTTCCACCAACGATGAAACCGAAGCCCATGACGCAATTACCAAAGGCAGCACCGTCGCCGATGTGAAGGTGGCAAAAATTCCCTCGGGTTCGTTGCCCTCATTTCTGCAGACCACTGAAGGCCCCACCGGCGCACGTGCGTTTCTCAACAACATGCAAGCAATCGCTCGAAGCATGGGCCGCTACTACACCTCCTTCAGTGGCTACGCAGGGACCACCGCAACACCGCAGTTCACTTTCGTTAATGGAAACTGCACGCTGGACGGTGGCGCCGGAATGCTGGTGGTTACTGGTGACCTTATCTTGAGCGGCAATCCGAGTTTCAACGGAATTATCCTCGTTCTCGGAGAGGGGACCATTAATCGAAACGGCGGCGGTAACGGCAACATCAATGGCACGATCTACGTTGCCAGCTTCGCACGTTCGTGGCCCGCCAGTGAGAACGGCCAACCGCATCCCTTTCTCGCGCCCAGTTTCTATACAAACGGCGGCGGTAACGCTGAACTGCGCTACGACTCGGTAGCGGTGCAAGCAGGCAAAGACGTTCTGGGAACTATCGTCCGCGATATTCGCGAGTATTAAGATTCAAACCGTGCCGAGTGCAGCTGGAGTTCCCAGATGACGGGTATCAGTACCAAAGCGAACGTGCATGCCGAGTCAGGCTTCACGATAATCGAGATGCTGATCGTGCTCGCCATGATCGTCGTGCTGACAGGCTTCCTGGTGGTTGAGATTGTCCAGGCTCGTCAGGGAATGGCTCGCACAACGGCCGCCCTCGAAATGCTCTCGTATTTTGAGAAGGCGCGCCTGGACTCAGTCCGGCGGCATCCAAACACAACGGCGGCCATGGCCCAGATCGCGATACTCAATGCTAAGTACTACAGTGTGCGCATCGATGGGGACCGCAACGGCAGTCTCGATGAACCACGCGTGATAAATTTGCCGGCAGGTTCAAACCTGTCGTTCAACGGCGCATTTCCGAGAACGATATATTTTGATTGGCGGGGGATGACGGTAGACTCAGGAGAGGTTGTCGTGAGTCCCGACTCAGTCACAATTGGTAACTCCTATGGGGTGAGCACCATTCGGATTGCCAGTTCTGGAAAAGCGACGCTGGATCGAAACAACTAACCTGTGCGGGAACTGCTGAGGCTCTTTAAACCCCTGTAAATTTGCGGGTTGTGAA
>JANNON010000535.1:0-4100 GCA_031399105.1 Blastocatellia bacterium
AGCGGGGACAGGGTCCACCTTCCTGACAGTGAGACTGCCTATCTTGACTTGTCTCCTTAGATCTTGAGTTTTCGCACAGTCGCTACCGCGAGGTGGTACTGACCTCATGACTTTCACGCGGCATTAATTTACAGACTCAAACTGCATCACTACCGTTTGATTGGATCTAGTTGAGTTCATGCATTCCGCCGTCTTTGCTCCTCTGGAGCAAAACTCTGAACTCAACGTCGTCTGTCCACTCCACCAATGCCAATCCTTTTGCTCGATGCCGCGCCGCTGTAATATCGTGTCGTACTTCCATCAGTCGAGGCAATCATGAGGAAACACGTGCGACTAATCTTTGCGGCTACAATTCTCCTTACCGTCACTTCGGTCTCCGCGTTCGCTCAGACCGGCGGCGGAACTCTCGTTGATCCTCCTCCCTCGCGCAAACCTGTTCCGAAGCCAGCAACCACTGCGAAACCGCCCGCGAAAACTACAAGAGCAACTTCCAACACCGCTACGAAATCGAGAGCCAAAGGCCCGCTGGACCGAATCGACGGAAAGTGGTGGACGGTCGGCAACGGCTTTGGAGATTCCGAACTCGTACTCACGCAACAGGGCGCCAGCATCTCTGGCGAGTTGAGATACGCAGATGGTCGCACTGGAACTTTAACCGGAACGCTCGTGGGAAAACGACTGCAACACACCTGGCAGAACTCAAATGGCGACGGCGGCGCCGGTTGGTTGGAACTTAGCTGGGCGAACTTCCTCGGCGGACCATGGCGCAACGAACGTGTCAAAGACGGCTCGTGGGCACTGCGCCGAATCGAAGGCAAATGGTGTTTGGGCGGCGATCGCCAGCGTGTCCGCACAGTTACGCACAACGAGCGTGGTCAATTGCATATGATCACCGAAGACGGAACCCAGGAGCAGGGCCGATTGGAAGGTTCATCAATTTTTCTCGATTCCGATCAAATGACAATCGAAGGTACGATGATCTACAAGGGCAACCGGATCGATTGGTCCAGCGGCGCATACTGGACGTGGTGCGGACGGTAGCCCAAAGTGCAGTAACACAAGATGCACAGCCCAACTGCTGAGTAACCGAAGCCCCTTGTCGGCACACTGCACTCATAAACGCATTTTCAATGAGGCCCTCGATACAAAAACCCAGCCCCGATCCCATCCTACCGTTAGCAAACGAAGCAACTCAGGAACGTTGGCTCGCGCCGCTTAAGTGGGCGGCCTTGCTCATATTCATCGGGGTCCCGGTTTTCTGTTTCCTGTTTCCGCGCTTCGCTGGACGAGTCGTATGGACAATGGTAGTCGCGGCGCTTCCGTTGTTCATAGTTTTAGTGGGCTATCACCGTTGGCGAACGATCTGTCCACTCGCGTTTTTTGCCCAACTGCCAATCACGCTGCGTTTTCCTGGTCGTCGACGAGCGTCGAAACGATTCGAGCTCAATTATTACTACGCCGCGTTCACGATATTTTTCCTCGCCTTGTGGCTGCGATTGATTGCTACCAATGGTGACGGCCCAATGCTGGGCTTGGGATTTGTGGCGATCACCGCGCTCGCTTTCCTCGTCGGCGCAATCTATACAGGCAGGACGTGGTGTAACTATCTCTGCCCGCTTTCTTTCATTGAAAAGATTTACACCGAGCCGCATGGACTGCGCGAGACATCGAATTCTCAGTGTGACAAATGCACGGCGTGCAAGAAGTTCTGTCCGGATATCAACGAAGAAAACGGTTACTGGAAAGAGATCAGTCTTAACTCGAAACGGCTCGTTTACTTCGCGTTTCCCGGTTTGGTTTTTGGGTTCTACTTTTACTACTTTCTGCAAGCTGGAAATTGGGACTACTACTTTGGCGGCAGTTGGACCAACCAACCAGATCTTTGGCGCACTGCTTTCACGCCGGGCGTAGATGGACAGACAGCAGGCTTTTACTTTGCGTCCAGCATTCCTCGCGCAGTTGCAGCTTTCTTCACGCTCTTGATTTCAGCGCTGATCAGCGTCGCCGTTTTCCACCTGCTCGAAAAAACTCTCGGGTCGTACCAACGCGACGATGCGATCCGCATCAGACACATTGCGCTGAGTCTCGCTGCCTACGCTGCATTCATACTTTTCTATACGTTCGCCGGTGCTCCGTCGTTGAGAAAACTCCCGTGGGTTTTTCCGCACATCTTTCTGATTCTCGTTGTATTGGTCGCAACTTTGTTTCTGATGCGGCGGCTAACGCGAACTCAAGGCGCCTTTGCGGAGGAGACCTTGGCCAGGAACATCATCAAGCGCTGGCCGTGGACTGACGTTCAACCCCCGCAGAATCTGAGAGAAGCGTTTCTAATCCATCAGATCAGATCGCAGGAGCAAGCGAAAGACAGCGTGCAGATCGTGGACATCTACCGCGACGCGGTGCATGAGGCGCTTTCAGACGGATTCGTTACGCGCGAAGAGGTACAACTGCTCGAACGGTTGCGCAACCAGCTACAGTTGAAGAATGCGGACCATGAAAAAGTGATGCTGGAACTGGCTGAGGAGCAGTCCGCGATGCTGACCGATCCGTTAAGCCACCTTTCGGCAGAGAAACGGCTACAACTCGAAACTTATGAAAAAGCTCTGAGGAAGTATTTTGAACGGAGCGCTGCAAACAGCGCCGTGGCGGATGAGCTTTTTATCAAGCGGATGAGATTAGAATATCGCGTCACGAAAGCTGAGCACGAGGCAGTGTTGGCGCGGATGATGGGAGACCAGCAGGGACTGGCTTTGCGTCTCGCTGAAACTGTCGGGCGAATAGAGAATGCTGCCCTGGCCATGCAGGCGTTACGGCACTCGCCCTCGGCAACCCACGATTTTCTCATCGAGCTCTTACATTTTGCTCGCGAGCGGGCAATCGAGCGACTACTACGTGGGCTGAGCTACAGTGTCTCGGATGAGAGTCTGCGGCAAAGCCTCCGAGCGTCACTTTCGTCCCGCAATCGCGCCCAGCGGAGATCTGCACTGGAAGAACTGCGCGCACATGTGGCTCCTGAGATTACGGAACGGATCCTCGCCGCTCATGCCGAGATTGGGGCGCGCGGATCGATGCCGACAGTCGAGGATGTCTTGCGAGAATCCCTCGACAATGTGGATCAGCTGATACGAGTCGCCGCACTCTATGCTCTGTTTGAGCGAAGAGAACTTTCGGCTGAGCAACTGAAAAAATCACAGGGTTCTGGCGACCAACGGTTCGAAGAAACTGCCGCGGGCCTGCTCGAGAGAATGGGCCCGGAGAATGCGCAGCGAAGGTTTGAAACCCTGACCATCGAAAAGGTGTTGGCACTTCGGAGTACGGAGATCTTCAGAGAACTAGCACCAGAGAATCTTGTTTCACTGGCAGAAGCGAGCCAGGCTCAGACTGTTTCGGCCGGCACAATACTCTGTCGCGAAGGTGACGAGGGCAACGAAGTATTTATTGTGCTACATGGTGACGTGCAGTTTTTCAAGGATGAGCAGGGTCAGGACAAATTTCTTGGACGCGAAGGCTCAGGCGCGCTAATCGGTGAGATGGCGGTTCTCGATCCAGGCCCGCGTTCGGCGACGGTCGTGGCGGGAGAGCACGGCGTCGAAGTGCTGCGACTGGACGGCGCTGCTTTTCGCAAAGCGCTCGAACAGCATCCATCGATCGCGGATAGCGTGATCCGCACTCTGACAAAACGTATCCGATCGAGCGGTGCAGGAAAGAGCTTAACTTCGTAATGCGGAGCCTGAAGTAACGACGAAGGGGGATTATGAACAATCGTCTGCCAGCCATCTTCTTCGGACATGGGAATCCGATGAACGCGCTCGCCAAAAACAGTTACACCGATGGCTGGGCGCAACTCGGCAATGAGATACCGCGGCCAAAGGCAATCCTCGCCGTCTCCGCACATTGGTATCTCCCCGGCACTGCGGTCACCGCCATGGCGCACCCACGAACAATTCATGACTTCGGCGGATTTCCGCGCGAACTCTTTGCGGTAAACTATCCGGCACCGGGCGCTCCGGAACTGGCTCGACATATTCAACAACTACTCGCTCCACTGCCGGTAATCGCTGACACCGCGAACTGGGGTCTGGACCACGGAACGTGGTCAG
>JANNON010000552.1:0-3731 GCA_031399105.1 Blastocatellia bacterium
AAAAGAAACTTCCACCAATAACCGAGGCCTCAACACTGTGTCGCCGGGATTAACCTGCATATCGAGATAATCCAATGTGTAGTGCAGACCGCGTGACTCCTTACGCTGCAGCGCACTCTCGATAATCAGTTCGGCAACCAGCGCCAGGTTACGCAACTCCACCAGGTCCGCCGTCATTTTGTAGTCCCAGTAGAATTGGTTGATTTCACTTTGTAGGTTTTCAATGCGAGCCTTCGCGCGCAGCAGCCGCTTGTTCGTGCGCACGATGCCTACGTAATCCCACATGCAGCGACGAATCTCGTCCCAGTTATGAGAGATGACTACCAGTTCATCGAGATTCGCAGCATTGCCACTCTCCCAAGCCGGCAATTCAACCTCCGACCGATTCGTGGCCGTCTGCGTTGAAACCTTACCGGCAGCTCTATGCGCGACTACCAGTGCTTCCAACAACGAGTTGCTCGCCAGCCGATTCGCTCCATGCAGTCCGGTGCAACCAACTTCACCAGCCGCAAATAAACCCTCGATCTCAGTTTCCCCGTCAACATTCGTCACGACGCCGCCGCATTGGTAATGAGCCGCCGGCACAACAGGAATCGGTTCACGAGTCATATCAAAACCAAACTCCAGGCAGCGTGTGTAGATGTTCGGAAAGCGCTCCTTAATAAAGTCCGCGTCCTTATGCGAGATGTCGAGCCAAACACAATCCGCGCCGGTCTTCTTCATTTCCGCATCGATCGCCCGCGCCACAATGTCGCGTGGCGCTAACTCTCCTTGCGCGTCATACCGGTCCATAAATCGCTGGCCGTCTGCACCGCGCAGCAACGCGCCCTCGCCGCGCACCGCTTCACTAATTAGAAATGACTTTGCCCTCGGGTGATAAAGACAAGTGGGATGAAACTGAATGAACTCCATGTTTGCAATGCTGGCTCCCGCGCGGTATGCCATTGCCACCCCATCGCCGCTCGCGATGTCTGGGTTACTCGTGTAGAGATAGACCTTGCCGCACCCGCCGGTTGCCAGCAGCGTAACTCCGGCAGCAAACACTTCTACGTCTTTCGTTTTTTCATTCAGCGCATAACATCCCAGGCAGCGATTTGGCCCACCGAGATTGAGCTTCTTTGAAGTGATTAAGTCCACCGCCAACATTTCTTCAAAGACGGTGATGTTCTGATTGGCGGCGACGGCTGCCAGCAGGGCGCGCTCAATCTCGCGGCCAGTGATGTCGCCGGCATGGAGAATTCGACGCTTGCTGTGCCCGCCTTCCCGGCCCAAATCAAATGACTGACCATCGGTCACTCCGGCGCTGAAACGCACGCCTAAATCGATCAGCTCCCGCACCAGTGCCGGACCTTCGCCGACGATCGTGCGCACCACCTCTTCCTTACAGAGACCGGCTCCAGCATTCAGCGTATCCGCGACGTGAAGATCAAAAGAGTCATCTTCCGCCATCACCGCTGCGATACCACCTTGAGCGTAGTTGGTGTTGCTTTCAGCGCGCTGTTTTTTTGTGATTATGGCGACGGTACCAAGGCGCGCCGTTTTCAGTGCAAACGTCAGCCCGGCCATACCGCTGCCGATGATCAGGAAGTCAAATTTTCTTTGACTCATCTTTTTGGATTAACCAATAGCGATCATTCGTTCGACGGCCTGCGCCGCGCGCGTGCGAATGTCCTCAGGAATCTCAATTTGGTATTGCAGCTTCTGGAGAGAGACGAGCGTCTCCTCGAGGGTTATCTGATTCATGTGCGGACAACGAACGCTGCAAAGTCGCAGCATCTCTTTGTCAGGATTGGCGGCGGCAATATTCTCACCCATCGAACACTCGGTCAGCAGCAGGTAGCGCGGCGCTTTTGTCTGTTCGACGTACCTGATCATTGCATTCGTGCCGGCAGAATAGTCCGAGGCGGCCACCACCTCTGGACTGCATTCGGGGTGCGCCAGGATTACGACGTCGGGAAATTGTTTCCTGACGTTTGCGATGTCCTCGACCGTGAACTTGTCATGCACTTCACAACGGCCCGGCCAGCCAATCATCTGATAGTCGAGGTCTTCACTTCCCTTTCGCGGATCCTTGCTCGGAAAGATGATGTGACGCCCGGTTTCTCTCGCGACGTTTCCGGCGAGGAACTCGTCGGGTAAAAAAATTACTCTCTCACTATTCAGCGAGTTCACAACCGCGACCGCATTTGAGGATGTACAGCAGATATCCGACTCGGCTTTCACGTCTGCATAGGTGTTCACGTAAGTAACTACGGGCACTCCGGGAAACTTACGTTTCAGTTCGCGCACGTCTTCGGCAGTGATACTGGCCGCGAGCGAGCAGCCGGCTTTCTCCGAAGGGAGGAGGACCATCTTGGTCGGATTCAGCAGCTTCGCCGTCTCGGCCATGAAGCGCACGCCGCAAAAGACGATGATGTCCTTCTCGGTGGCTGCGGCTTTGCGGGCCAGATCGAGCGAGTCGCCGACAAAGTCAGGGATCGAATAGAACAGCGCCGGCTCCATATAGTTATGGCCGAGAATGATCGCGTTCCTCGCTTGCTTGAGAGTGTTAATCTCAGCCGCGAGTTCCGCCTTCATTCTCAGTTCAAAGTCAGGAACGACATCCGCAAGCATCACCTTGAGTTGGTCGTATAAAGAGTCAGCAGAAGTTTCATTTCCAAAGGTCGTAATCATAAGCATTCACCTGGTCTATTCTTAATCCACTCCAGACTGACATCAAACACTTTCGGTGAATGCGTCAGCGCTCCAATCGAAATGTAATCAACACCCGTCTCGGCGATCTGCCGCACCGTTTCCAGCGAGACGTTACCCGATGCTTCGAACTTCGCTGCGCCCTTGTTTAGCGTCACCGCATCTCGCATCTGCTCGGCGGTCATGTTGTCGAGCAGGATTCGCTCGACTCCGGTTGCCAGGGCCTCTTTCACTTCTTTCAGTGTGCGCGTTTCAACTTCGATCTCGAGGTCGGTGCCTTTGAGCATTGAGGCGCGCACTCGGCGCACTGCTTCCGTCAGCGATCCCGCAAAATCAATGTGGTTATCCTTGATCATCACCATGTCATAAAGACCATGGCGGTGGTTCTCGCCGCCGCCAAGCCGCACCGCAAGTTTGTCGGTCATCCGCAAACCGGGAGCAGTCTTGCGCGTGTCCAGAATTACCGCGCGAGTTCCAGCGACTGTGTCGACGAATTGACGCGTGAGGGTTGCGATGCCCGACATGCGGCCGAGAAAATTGAGCGCAGTGCGTTCGCCAGTTAGTAAGCCACGAACAGAACCACAAATCCGAGCGACCACCTGGCCACGAGATACAGTGAACCCTTCTTTTACGAGCGCTTCAAAAACGATCTGCTGGTCCAACTCGCGAAAGACCGCGCCGGCAATCTCCAACCCGGCAATCACGCCGGATTGTTTGGCGACCATTTGGACCGTCGCCTTGGCGTCTGGCGGTACAAGGCTGTTCGTCGTGGCGTCGCCGGGCCCAACATCTTCCGCCAACGCGCGTCGAATCGTGTCGAGTATTTTGTGATGCAACTCGGACTCGGAGTCTGACAAATCTTCCCTTTGTGCTTTTTGGTTTTGGATAGAACTAAGGATAGAGACGCGAGACGTTGAAAGCAAACCGACGAATAGTGCCCCGCTGGTGATGAGGTCAGTACCACCTCGCGGTAGCGGGTGGGGGATGACAAACAATCCAACCATCGCATAATGAGGTCAGTGTTGAGTGATTGGCCCTCC
>JANNON010000625.1:0-3484 GCA_031399105.1 Blastocatellia bacterium
GGCGGGGGTAAACCACCCTTCCCGACCTGCAAATTCCCCAGCCGTGTCTCCCCGCGATCTCCCTTTCCCCGCATCTCCGTGTCCGCGCGTCCCCCTTTCCCCGCTTCCCCGCGTCCCCGTGTCTCCCTTTCCCCGCTTCCCCGCGTCCCCTCCTTGTCATCATATTTCGACAGCAGAATCATTGTTTCGTTGATTGTCGCTCACGTTCTTTTCGGGCAAACTCAGCCTTTTTGCTAGGCAGTGGAGGCGGTGGCTTTGAAAGAACTAAAGATTCTAGTTGCGGATGACTCGATTCTGATCAGGGAACTACTTGAGCGGGCGTTAGCGAGACTTGAGGGTTGTAGCCTGGTGGGAATGGCGGCTGATGGGCTCGAAGCCATCAACATGATTCGGGCGCTCAAACCAAACGTAGTGGTGCTGGACATCACGATGCCGCATCGCAGCGGGATTCAGGTGCTGAAGGAAATCAGGAAAGAAGATCCGGACACCGCGATCATCATGTTCACCGCAGACCCATCAACTGTCCTGAGGGAAGTTTGTCTCGAGGCAGGCGCCGATTACTATCTGGGAAAATCAGAGTTGACCGAGTTGATCGAAATCTGCCGAGAAAAACTTCACGAACCGAACTAGTTTAAGTTGTGCCGGGCCGCGTGGGAGCGGTTCGGCGCACCGGGCGCGCGGGGTGGTTCCGGGGCAGGCGCGCGCCCGAGCCTTTCTTTTAAGCGTTCATCTCATCGCAGGATTACCTTGGTGAGTTATCGCCAAAGGTTTCAAACCGCGGTTACGTTCAATAGTCGAGAATCGCCGTTTCGGCCGCAACCTTGGTGAGGTCTTTAGCTTCGGGGGTTCGAGTCATCAATCCTTGGACCTTTGGAACTTTGGAACTTGGACCTTGGACCTTGGACGTTGGACCTTGGACTTTTGCCTTTAGACCTTGCCGTCACTCCACCACGATCCCACGCTGTAGCGCGATTCCTCTAGCCTTCATTACGACATCATCATCGATAACTTCCAGGCCACCATCCCACGCCTCTACTTCCGCTGTCGGTCGGCCCAGCGCCAGTGCGAGTTTTTCGTAACTCGCTTCAAAACCGCGATCACGTAACTTCCGCAGAATCTGAGTTGCTTCATCCTGGCTAGTGCCACGATCATCCACCGGCTGATTCCGCAACCTTTTTCCCGGCGTTGATACTTTCGCTCGCACTCCGCCTAATCGCCCGCTGGCAAAAAGAAATAGCAGTGTCGCTCCGACGCTGATGCCGCCAGCTACCACTGTCAGCCAGCGGGTGCTGCGAGTTTTATCGCCATTAATTTCTTCAATGTTGTCAGTCATGTTTATTCCCTTATCCCTTTGCTCGAAATTTCCTGCGCCAACCCCATCGAGATTGGTTAGCGTCTTAAGATTCGTTAGCGTCCCTTCCCTTTCAAACTCTTCTTCAACACTTCCATCAAATCGATAACGTTACTCTTTTCAGGTTCTTCACCCTTGATTTTCACTACGTTGCTGCGCTTCGCCTGTTTCTTTTTCACAAGTTTCAACAGCCGCTCGGTCTCTTCATCGTCGGCTGGACGAAAATCTCGTTTGGATCTTTTCTTGATCAGCGTTTCAAACTTTCGCACGCTTGCCGGCGTTACCTTCTTTTTCTTTGGCAACCCGATCTCAGCAGGAGATCGCAGTTCGTCCGGAAAACGCATTGTCTCTGCCCGCAAAATCCCGTTGTCAGCAAAAATCCCGACCAGATGCTCTTTGCCTCTCATCACGAACGACGCAATGCCGGCGTCTCCGTTTTCCTCCATCGCCTGCACGAGCAATTTGTAGGCCTTCTCGGAATTAGCCGCAGGAGTAAGAAAGTAACCGCGTTCGAAGTAGAGCGGCGGGATCGAGTCAGCTTTCACAAAACGCTTGAGGTCGATGTCGCGGGTTTTCTCGGGAGCAAGTCTATCCAACTCTTCATCAGTGACGACTACATACTTCCCTTTGTCGATCTCATACCCGCGCACCATCTGGTCCGCATCAAGGTCTTTTCCCGTCTTTTCTGCAAAATACTTACGCGCCAACGGCACGCCCTCAGGCCCCAGCATCCGTAGAGCTGTCCGGTTGGTTTTCGTCGCTGGATAAAGATTGACCGGAACGCTGACCAGTCCAAAAGTGATCGTGCCCGACCAAAATGGACGCACGCCTCCCTCGTTCTCATCAAATTGCACGTTTGTTCGAGCTTGTTTAGGCAGCGCGCTTCTCCTTCTTTTTCAACGCCTCAATGCTCTTAGCGAGCACGCTGTCGAGCGAAGTCGTCGCGCGTTTCGACTTAACCGCGCGCAGCTTTGGCGCGTGGCCCTTCGCCTTCTTCTCGATAAACTCCATCACACGCTCACGATACTCATCCTTGTACTCCGATGGTTTGAACTCGCCTTCCAGCATCGAGACCAGATGCTTGGCCATGGTCACTTCTTTTTGAGTTGGCGCGCGGCCGGCAGGCTTGGGCAACTCATCCGCGGAGATCACTTCGTCCGCATTTCGCAAAGTCGAGAGAACCAGGTAGCCATCCTGACCGGCAAGCGCACCTGTGTAAGCTTTGTTCCGCATGACCCAACGCGCGATGCCCTCGCGCTTCTGCTTACCCAATGCTTCAGCGAGTGCGAAGTAACTGTCCTGATCGCCATCGGGAGCGAGATAGTACGGACGCTCGTAATACTGCTGACTGATTTTTTCAGCAGACACAAATTCACCGACTTCGATTTCACGCGAGGGCTCGGGCTTCAGCGCTTCAAGATCTTCCTCAGTTATGATCACGAATCTGCCAGGCTCGATCTCGTAACCCTTTTGAATCTCTTCATGCGGCACTTCGTCGCCGCTTTCGGGCTCGACCATGTGTTGTTTGACTCGCGCCTTCTTGCTGTCGTCGAGAATATGAAAACGTACGGCGCGATCCGAAACGGCCGAATAGAGCTTCACCGGGATCTTCTGCGTTCCCAGCTTCAACTGTCCTTTCCAGATTGCACGCGCAGCCATGATCTCTAGACCGCCTCCTTTGCGGGGACACAAGCAGAGCAAGTTACTGTAACCACGGTGACCGAAGAGCTGGTCTCAACGCATTCGCCGCAGCTCGGGCCATCACAATCGGAACAGCGAAACTGCGTCTCGTATAGATACAACTGTTTGCAGGCCGGACAGATCTCCGTCCCATCATCCAGCCACCAGGGCATTGCCGCTCGCTGTTTTACCATTTCTGTTCAAACTCTAAGCAGTTTCAATACCACACGCGCGGAACGTTTTAGTTCCAGTCTGCCTGTACAAAACTTTCAAATGTTTAGATTCTGTCGCGCCTGCAAGAGAATTCTCGATCGCGAAGACGATTGGGAATGCCGTGGTGATGGAGTCAGTATCGTAGCGCGGTAGCGTCGGGTCGCGCTGCGGAAACCACGATCCAACGAGCAATGCGACCAGCCAGCGCGTGTCCAGATACAGAGTTGACCCGACGCTACC
>JANNON010000682.1:0-4078 GCA_031399105.1 Blastocatellia bacterium
CTTCTTCCAATCGGCCGCCCGGTCGCTGCGCTCCGCGGTTCTGATTGCTGCTCTTTGCCTCCCTGCCGGCACTTTTTGTGCAAGCTCGTCCAGAACTTTCTGTTAATAGTCGTGTGGATCGAAAAACGCGGAATCTGTGGATAGTGTTTGTGATCGCCGCGTGCAATAGACTTAGTCTTTTAGCAGTTGGCTCGCGATCACGAGCTTTTGGATCTCCGACGTCCCCTCATAAATCCGCAACGCGCGAACATCGCGATACAAGCGTTCAACAATACTACCGCGGACAAGTCCGGACCCACCGTGAATCTGAACTGCGTGATCGATGATGCGACAAGCAGCCTCGGTAGCGAATAGTTTCGCTTCGCTGGCTTCGCGGCTAACTCTAGCCGTCCCGGTATCTCTCAGATAGGCGGCCCGATAGACGAGCAAACGCGCGGCATCGAGTTCAGTGACCATGTCAGCGAGTTTTTCCTGAATCAACTGGTGCTCGCCAATGAGGCGTCCAAACTGTTTTCTGGTTGAGGCATAGCGTAAAGATTCATCCAACGCGCGTCGCGCCATGCCGCAGGCCGCAGCGCCTACGCTCGCGCGAAACATATCCAACGTGCGCATCGCCAACACAAAACCATCGCCCTCCGATCCCACCATGTCCTCCGCTGGGACGCGACAACCCTTGAATTCAATCTCGCCAATAGGATGGGCGGACAACATTTGAGTGCGCTCGACGACTGCAAAGCCGGGCATCTTCGCGCCGACCACGAACGCGGACAACTCTGCGCGCCCATCTTTCTGCGTTCCCGTGCGCGCGAAGACGGTGTAGAAATCGGCAACGCCGGCGTTCGAGATGAACCGTTTGGTTCCATTGATGATGTAGGTGTCACCTTCGCGCTCGGCCGTGGTTTTGATAGACGCAACGTCGGAACCCGCTTCCGGCTCAGTCAAAGCGAAGGCGGCGACGGCTTTTCCTTCCGCGGCGCGGGTTACCCAGAAGTCGCGAACGTGCTCGGGAGCTGCCTGGCTGATCGCGAATGTGCCTAACCCTTGCATCACAAATGCGACGTCAGCGAGAGGGGACGAATATGCGAGTGCTTCGCGAATCAAACAGAGCGCGCGGAGATCCAGTTTCGCGTCCGGCGAGGCGACTGCATACTTCAGAACTCCAGCGGCAGCCAGCACGCCCACGTAATCGCGTAAGCGAGCATCGACATCGCGCTCTTCAATAGCTCGCGTTTCGATTTCTCGTTCGACGAAGTTAACGATGCTGGTCGAAAGGTTGCGATGTTCGGGAGTGAAGAAGGGAAGTTGATCGATGAATTTGTCCATGATTGTCTTTGGAGATCATTCAAACTCCGGGGTTCGCTTGCCGACAAACGCTTCGTAGGCTTCGCGGTAGTCCGGATGCTGCATGCAGATCGCCTGTGCTTGTGCTTCGCACTCCAGCGCGGCTTCCAGCGTCATATCCATTTCGCGATTGAGCATCTCTTTTGTCTTTCCCAGCGCGAAACTCGGGCCCTTTGCCAGTCGCTCAGCCAACTGTTGGGTCGTACTTTGCAGTTCTCCTGCAGGAACCACTCGATTGTACAAGCCAATCCGTTCGGCCTCCTGAGCGGAGATAAAGTCGCCGGTGTAAAGAAGTTCAGTAGCTTTAGATAGTCCGACGACCCGCGGCAGCAAATGCGCAGCACCCATATCGGCGCCCGAAAGGCCCACCTTAACAAACAGAAATGCAATTTTTGCGTCCTCGCTTGCAATCCGCAGATCGGCAGCAAGAGCGATGCATGCCCCGGCGCCGGCAGTGGTGCCATTCAGACTCGCAATCACAGGCTTCGAAAGAGAACGAATGTTACTGATCAGTTCGCAGGTCATTCTCGTGAACTCGAGCAATCCTTCCATGTCACGGGAAAAAAGTTCCCCGATGATATCGTGAACGTCACCACCAGAGCAGAACGCGCGGCCGGCGCCAGTGATTACGACCGTCTTAACAGCAGGCTCTTTCCTGAGGGCCAGGAAGGTATCGGTCAACTCGCGGTAAACTTCGAACGTAAGCGCATTCAATCGCTCGGGACGATTAAGTGTAATCGTCGCGACGCCGTTCAAACTTTCCAGCAAGAAACTATGGGGTTGAATCATCGATCTGAAAGGCGAGTTAGTTTGTTTCTTACAACACCGCTATGGCTTCGATCTCGACTTTGGCTTTGTCTTCAAGCAACGCGCAGACTTCTACCAGCGCCATGGCGGGAAAGTGTTTTCCCATGTGGGCTCGATATCGTCCGCCAATTTCTTCCGTCCGTTTGAGATACTCCTGCTTGTGCGTCACGTAAATGACCATGCGTGCGATCTGTGCGGCCGTACCACCGGCCTCGGTGACAACAGTCAACACATTCGCTAGAGCTCGATCAAACTGTTCCACAAAATCCTCGCTGACAAGTTGTTGGTTTTCGTCGTAGGCGATCTGACCCGCTACGAACAACAGTCTGCCGCCGGCGGCGGCCAACACTCCGTTAGCATAACCGCGGGGCGCACCAAGAGATTTGGGATTAATAGTTGTCAAAGGCATCGTATGATTGGTTGCGGTCGACGGAAAGGAAGGTATTAGATTCTGTGCGGTTGGGCAAGAGGTGAATCGTTACGCCTCTGGTACTGAGAAAAAGGCAAGACCACCGTTCAGGTGGCCTTCTGAAACTTGAAACTCGAAACTTCTTTCCTCCTTACAGAATCTTCACGAGCTTGTCACTCAACTGCCCCGCGAGGTTGCCGCTCGGATCAAGCCCACGAATCGGTTCTCCAACCGGAGTTCCGTTCTTGTCCAGAATCACAATCGCCGGCAACTGATCGACACCCAGTTTCTTGGAGACCTCACCGTCAGGGTCGCGGAGTACGGTAACTTTTAATCCATACTTCTGCGCGAAGGCCTTGAGCTGCGCATCCGTCACAAAGTTCTTCGATTTCGGATCATCCGATTCGGTGCTTACCCAGTAAACAACCACACCGCGATCGCTGTACTCATCGGCAAGCTTTCGAACTCCCTGCAACTGCGCTTTCGACAGCGGTAACCAGGAAGCGCCGAAAGCCAGCACTACAACTTCACCCCGCAGACTTTCTGACGTGATTGTCTGGCCATCAATCGAACGCACCGAAAAGTCGACCGGACCGCTCTGTGTCAACGCAACCGGTGCTGAAAACAGGACCAGCATAAACGCTGCCAGGAGAGCTTTGTGATTTGTTGGAAACATCTTTTCTCCTTCGCCACAACGCCAAAGGCTGAAGAACCGTGGCAGGCATTAGATGAGCCACAAGACAAATTCGTTGGGTTTTTGCGGAAAGCCACACTTTGCGCACTTTCAGGCTATGAACCCAGGTCAGGAGGCGGTTCACCAAAGATTTGTTTGTGCAGGTCGCGGTAATCATCCCACGTATCCAGATCACGCGCAATGTACTCTGAATCGACCGCAACGCGCATTACTTCGGTTGGACGCTCCGTGAAAAGACCACGCATTCCAATGGTTGGATCGAGTGCCAGCAAGTCGTGGAAGAAAACTTTATCTACCAGCACGGGATGCCCGCCTCGGTCTTGCCAGGTGGGTACGACGAGCGACGCACCATGTCGCCATGCGTCAACAACTAAATTGACGATGCGAGATGGAATAGCAGGGAGATCCGCTGGAGAAATCAAAACTGCTTCCACGTTTGCTGAAAGTTGTTCGACACCGCGGGCGATTGAGGAGCCCATGTCGCCCTGGGGATCGGCATTGGTCGCGAACACAATGTTGAGGTCGCACAGGTGCGCTCGAATCTCTGAGGCTCTCCAACCACATACGACGATGATTGTAGTTATGCCTGCATCGGTAAACGTTTCGATAGAACGCTTGATGATGGTTGAGTTGCCGAATGGAAGGAGTGGTTTGAACGCGCCCATGCGTTCGGATCGGCCGGCAGCGAGAAGAATGGCAGCAACGTTGTTCACATCGTTCGAAATTGTTCACATCGTGCGAAATGCGGAGCCTTTGGAGTGCGCTGACTTGTCAGCGCTTTGGTCTCGACCTTCGCAACTTCGATCCCGTATTCGAGCAGCACGAGT
>JANNON010000684.1:0-3612 GCA_031399105.1 Blastocatellia bacterium
CGCAGGTCAAAGTACGTGGGCATCGCATCGAGCCAGGAGAGATCGAGACCGTGCTCCGTCAACACGCAAAGGTGCGACAGGCAGTTGTCATGGTTCGCGAAGGTCCAGCCGCGGATCTGCGGTTGGTTGGATACGTGGTCCCGGAAGGGGGCGAGACAGTAGAGGTCGAAGAGCTGCGGCGTATGCTGAGCGAGCGCTTGCCCGAATACATGTCGCCGTCGTTTCTGGTGGTGATTGACGAGTTGCCGTTGACGCGTAACGGCAAAATTGATTTCAGCGCGCTCCCTGCTCCCGAAGCAGTGCGTACGTCCCCGGACGAGCGTTACGTCGCTCCGCGCAACGAGATTGAAGAAGCGATTACACAGGTCTGGCAAGAAGTACTCGGAGTCGAGCGTATCGGAGTGCATGATAATTTTTTCGACGCCGGAGGACATTCGCTACTGATGGTCCAGGTACACAACAAGCTGAGCGAAGCTTTCGGAAAGGACGTTTCCATTGTCGAGCTGTTTGCGAAACCGACGATTAGCGCGCTCGCCGAGTATTTCAGCGACACGAACGGTCACAAACCTACGTTTCAAAAAGTCATGGACCGTGCTGCACGCCGCAAGCAGGCAGTCGGCCGGCGCCAATGATCAGTCAAGGAAGCAGGACAAGGCCGATGATTAATTCTACGAGTGCGAATCAAAGTGACGGGGTTGCCATTATCGGTATGGCCGGACGCTTTCCGGGTGCGAACGACCTCACCGAATACTGGCGTAACCTTCGAGACGGCGTTGAGTCGATCACGTTTTTCTCAGACGAAGAGTTGAGAAACGCGGGCGTGGAAGCGGCACAGCTGAGCGCTCCGAACTTCATCAAGGCGAAAGGCGCGGTTGAAAACGGCGACGCCTTTGACGCGAGTTTCTTTGGCTTCACGCCGCGAGAGGCGGAGATTATGGATCCGCAACATCGCCTCTTCATGGAGTGTGTGTGGACGGCTTTGGAAAACGCGGGTTACGACCCGGATAGCTACGAAGGCTCGATCGGTCTATACGGCGGCGCGGGAATGAACACCTATCTGCTGTTCAATCTCATGTCCAACCGGGATCTGCTTGAATCGGTGGGCCTGTTGCAAGCCTCCGTCCAGAACCGCGGCGACCACCTCACCACGCATGTTGCCTATGAGTTAAATCTCAAGGGGCCAAGCCTTACGATCCAGACCGCGTGCTCGACTTCGCTCGTCGCCGTGCACACTGCCTGTCAAAGCTTGCTCAACTACGAATGCGACATTGCACTGGCCGGTGGCGTCACAGTAACCGTCCCGCTTAAGAACGGTTACACGTATCTCGAAGGCGGCATCTATTCGCCCGATGGACACTGCCGCGCCTTCGATGCGCGGGCGCAGGGAACGGTGGAAGGAAATGGTGTCGGGGTGGTCGCCTTGAAGCGTCTGACCGATGCTCTGGCCGACGGTGACACAATTCACGCAGTAATCAGAGGGTCGGCGGTCAACAACGATGGGTCAATGAAAGTCGGCTACACGGCCCCAGGTGTTAGCGGTCAGGCCGAAGTCATCGCTGAGGCCCACGCCGTAGGCAACGTCAATCCTGAAACAATCACTTACGTCGAGACTCACGGAACGGGAACAGCTCTCGGAGATCCGGTGGAAATCGAGGCACTGACGCAGGCTTTCCGTCATGGCACAGAAGCGAAGAGATTTTGCGGCATTGGTTCGGTGAAGACGAACATCGGTCATCTGGATGCGGCCGCGGGAGTTGCCGGACTCATAAAGACCGTACTCGCCCTCGAGAACCGGCAGCTTCCGCCCACCCTCAATTTTGAAAGTGAGAACACACGGATTGACTTTGCAGATAGCCCCTTCTACGTCAACTCAAAATTGTCTGAATGGAAGAGCGGTAACGGCAATCCGCGCCGCGCGGGGGTAAGTTCTTTCGGCATCGGCGGAACCAACGCGCATGTCGTGCTAGAGGAAGCGCCCGAGCGCAAGCCCTTTGAGTCAATTAGGAACTGGCACCTGTTACCACTCTCGGCGCGCACAAGCACTGCGCTTGATGCTGCCACCGTCAATCTTCACGCGCACTTGAAAGAAAACCCGACCCTCGATCTGTCAGACGCGGCCTACACGTTGCAGGTCGGCAGAAAGAAGTTTAATCACCGGCGCATCGTCGTCTGCCGCGATACGGAAGATGCAGAGCGAGCGTTGAATACGCTGGACGCAAGGCGAGTTTTCACGAGCCTCCAGGAGCCGCGTGAGCGTCCGGTGGCGTTCATGTTTCCAGGGCAGGGCGCACAGTATGTCCGCATGGGATTGGATCTGTACCGCGCCGAACCGACCTTCCGTGAGCAAATTGATATTTGCTCAAAAATCCTGGAGCCGCATCTCGGTTTCGACCTCCGCCAGGTGCTTTACCCAACTGACGAGCGGCTTGCAGACGCGCAGCAGAAACTCAATCAAACGCTTGTGACCCAGCCAGCACTCTTTGTCACCGAATACGCGCTGGCCAGGCAATGGATGGACTGGGGGGTTCATCCGGAGGCGATGATCGGCCACAGCATTGGCGAATACGTCGCAGCCTGTCTGGCCGGAGTCTTCTCACTCGAAGATGCACTGCGACTGGTCGCCGCGCGCGGGCAATTGATACAAAGCCTGCCGTCAGGCTCGATGCTCGTCGTCTCACTACCGGAAGAGAAGCTTCGCCTGATGCTTGAGCAGCGACCACAACTGGCCATTGCTGCCGTCAACTCTCCCGGATTGTGTACAGTGACGGGCACCAGCGAAGCGGTTGACGAAATCGAGGAGGAGTTGAAGCCTCAGGGACTCATGTTGCGCCGCTTGCAAACTTCGCACGCGTTCCATTCGCCGATGATGGAGCCAATTCTCAAGCCGTTCGTTGCAGAAGTATCGAAGGCTAAACTGCACCCGCCGGCGATTCCTTATCTTTCGAATGTTACGGGCAATTGGATTACGGCTGAAGAAGCCACTGACCCAGCTTACTGGGCACGACACATTCGGCAGACAGTACTTTTCAGCAATGGCATCAGCGAGCTTTTTAAGAACGCAGAACGCGTCCTGCTCGAAGTCGGGCCGGGAAATACGTTGACGGTGCTTACCAGACATCATCCGCAACGTGGAGCAGCGCAGGTGGTCCTTTCCTCACTGCGCCGCGCTGACGAGCAGGAGCCCGATGAAGCGTTTATGTTAACCACGCTCGGCCGATTGTGGCTGGGAAATGTGAACGTGGAGTGGTCCAAACTATCCCACGGAGAACACCGGCACCGCGTGACGTTACCCACGTATCCGTTTGAGCGGCAGCGTTATTGGATTGAGCCACAGGTCGGCTCTGGTCAATCAACAAAGAACCTGCTCCGCAAGGATCCGGAGATCGCCAATTGGTTCTATGCTCCTTCGTGGCGGAGGTCGGAGGCGCCCTCGGCAAATTGTGAACTGGTGAGCCAGCCACGGCGCTGGCTGATCTTCGCCGATGAGTGTGGCATCGGCGCTGAATTGAAAGAACGACTCGAGCAGTTGGGCCATGAGGTCATCACGGTGCGGATAGGAGAAGGATTCCACCGCTCAGGAGACACTGATTACACGATCGATCCCGGCCGGCG
>JANNON010000703.1:0-7047 GCA_031399105.1 Blastocatellia bacterium
CTGACAACTGCAGGCGACGGAGCCCAGCCGGCTGCGATGAACAGAGCATTCGTTAATAACAAGGGCGCCGCCACGAAAAGCAGCATGTTGAAGATCAGCGCAAAAATGATCGAGCCCGCCGCGGCGGCTGTTCCGCCTTTCTTAAGTTCATCTCGGGAGCGCTTTTCGGTTGGAACAGGGAAGAGACCTGGCACTGCTCCGGTAACACCGGCAAAGTCGCCTTCACCTTCAATCACCGCGGGCGTCAACGCTATCTTCACTTCCTTTGCTTCGGCTTCTTCAGCTTCGGCGAAAGCTTCGTTGGCGGAAAAATTCAGCGCTTTGATGCCCAGACCCATTGACTGAATGAGCACTGCGCCGCCGCGGAGGATTGGCAACTTCAGGAGGGGATATTTGTCACTCCATTTCGGGAGCCGCGCGGAGACATTCACGATGGTGCCGTCGGCTCGACGCACGGCAATAGCGTAGGCATTGGGCGTGCGCATCATCACGCCCTCGATTACTGCCTGACCGCCGACGATTAAATCTCTTTCGTTTGTGCTCAAGTTTTTTGCCTCGGTATTCGGTAAATCCAAAAGTGCATCTTAAGTACTGAGTGCTGAGTACTGAGTTCCGCTCCGCCTGCCTTCAATATCTGTTTCCTGAAACGCTCACTCCAAACCCGGAACTCAGTACTCAGCACTCAGTACTTTCTTTGCTCCAGCACTCAGTACTTTGCGGTTTAGAAAAGAACGCCGGCGTTTTCTAATCGGTCGCCATGCGATTGGATGCACTTTTAGCGACCGACGTTAGTTACGCCGGCGTTCGGATTTCAGGGTATTGCTAGTGTCGCGATCTCATTACGCGGATGCAGTCGGTTCGGGAGTCTTCTTGCCATAGCGTTTGTTGAAGCGATCAACGCGTCCGGCCGTGTCGACCAGCTTCTGCTTGCCAGTGAAAAACGGGTGGCAAGCCGAGCAGATTTCCACGTGAAGATCGTCTTTTTTGGTTGAACGTGTCTTAAAGTTCTCTCCGCACGCACAGGTGACGGTGATTTCGGTGTATTCGGGGTGAATTCCTGGTTTCATTTCCTCTTCCCTCTCATATAGCAGCGAATTTGCCGCTATTTCGAACAAGCCATGATAGGGGTGACGCCTCACGAGGTCAAGTTTGGCGATGAGTTTTAGCCGCAGATTAACGCGGATGACGCTGATCTGAAGAACAACCAGACACAATGAACTGAACTAGGAGGGACATAAGTGAAAGTGGAGACTTCTGGATCTGTTCCTTGTTTCCTCCTCAGATCAGCGTCATCCGCGTTGATCCGCGACTAAAAACCTTCCGTTATGGCCGCTCATTGTGGATAGATTGGACGTTCGGGCGGTGGGTGGTTGATGGACTTTTGTAGAGGCGTCAGTGTGAAAAACAACTTTATTGACAGTAGATCGTTGCCATGTTTAAATCCCGCCTTGCCGTCCTACTGTAATTGCATTAACACTTCAGCTCGCAGTCTCTTAGCACTGAATTCCCTTCAGAGCGAAACCTGAGGAAGCGTGTGAGCATTTCGATCAAAGCTTATGGCAGAAGATAACAAGGAGCCAGAAGCAATTCGCCCGCCCCCAGCCGACCCGTCCAAAGATCCCGCCCCAGCTATAATCGACGCGACAACCGAGGGAACACCACCTCCAGCGGCCATTCCCGGTGCGGGCGAGCTCGCCGGGGCGGATGCCGAGAAGGCCGCTATGGTCGAACAGGCCAAGACGCGCGTCGCTGCGGTGAAGGAGTCACTGAGTGAAAAGGCTGCGGCGCCGGGTGCTCCGAAGGCTCCGGTCAAGAAGAAGGAGGAAGGTCCTAAACCCACAGACGCTTCCGCGCACGCTTTAGTAAAAGAACTCAAAGAGAAATTTGGCGATGCTGTTGGTTCGGCTTCTGAGTTTATTGGCCAGTTGTCTGTAAGAGTGTCGGGCGAGGCGATCGTCCCGATTTGCGACTTCCTCAAAGGCCATTCGCAGACGCCTTTTGACTACCTTTCGGACGTGACCTGCGTTCATTATCCGCTGCAAGCGACGGCGCCCTTCGAAGTTGTCTACAACCTCTATTCGATCCCGGCGAATGAACGGATTCGATTAAAGGTTTCCACCAGCGATCAAGTCGGAGTCGAGAGCGTTACCAGCGTTTGGCCTGCTGCCAATTGGATGGAGCGCGAAGTCTACGATCTGTTTGGGGTAACTTTTAGAGATCATCCCGATCTCCGTCGCATTCTTTTGCCGCCCGACTGGGAAGGTCATCCACTGCGGAAAGACTATGCGTTGGAGTTTGTAGAGAACGAATGGACCGAAAAGCATTTGCCGGAAATGAACGTCGTGCAACGTGAACAGTTGGACCAGCGGCGCGCGTATGGCTTGGAAATACTTTCAGTGCCGCAGGAGCGAATGATGCGTGAGATTCTGCAGCAAGGGAAAGAAGTTATGCCGAAGGATAAGTAAAGTCCAAAGTCCAAAGTCTCCAAAGACTAAGAAGCACAAAGACCAAAGACCAAAGACCAAAGACCAAGCCTAACATCTAACATCCGATCACTACGTCAATGACCGCCAAAGAGATTGCCGCCCAATACGAAGCAAAAGTTTTCGACTCGCCCGATGCGGCGCGAGTGGCGGGATTTGTCTTGACCGAAACTGCCAAGCCGCGCAACGTCTGGAACAAAGCCAGCGCGGCGCTCGCGATCGTTAGCAAGTTGGCCGAAACGCGAGCCAAAGGAGAGGCAACAGAAATCGGATTGGTAATTGAGCCGTGGACGATCACTGGCTGTTACGTTCCCGCGGGACCGGTGCCGGAAGCGGCATGATTTTCATATGCACCAGGTAGAAATAGCTACAACTAAAGAGACTCTCCTCGACAGTCCGCAGATGGTCCTCAACATGGGACCACAGCATCCGTCTACGCACGGAGTGCTCCGTGTGATTCTCAAGTTGGACGGCGAGACGGTGATGGATCTCGACTGCGACATTGGTTATCTCCATCGCGGGATGGAGAAGATCGCCGAAAATCGCATGTACACGATGATCGCGCCTTACTGGGATCGGCTCGATTACATCGCCGCGGTTTCGAACGGACTGGTCTGGGTGGAAACGGTCGAGCAGATGATGGGCCTCGTTGTGCCACCTCGCGCTCATTACCTTCGGACGATCCTGACAGAGTTGAATCGTATTGCGTCGCACTTGTTATGGCTGGCAACGCACGCGCTCGATATCGGCGCCGTTACCGTCCTGCTTTGGGCGCTGCGAGAACGCGAAGAGATCCTCAAAATATTTGAACGACAGTTTGGCGCACGGTTGACTTGTCACGCGTGGCGAGTCGGCGGTATGCCAAACGATGCTTACGACGAGTTTGAAAGTGACGTGCGACAGTTCATCGGTAATTTCCCGATGCGACTGGACGAGTATGAAACCGTGCTTTCAGAGAATCGTATCTGGCTCAGTCGCACAGTAGGTGTCGGCGTGATCTCAGGTGATGAGGCGATCGCAATTGGCTTGTCCGGCCCCGCACTGCGAGGTTCCGGTGTTGCCTGGGATATTCGAAAGGCAAGACCATACGCCGCCTATGCCGATATGGAGTTTGATGTTCCGGTCGGTGAAAACGGCGACACTTACGATCGTTACCTCGTGCGACTCGAGGAGATGCGGCAGTCACTTCGCATCATCAGGCAGGGCATCGACAAACTTCCGGATGGGCCAGTAAACGCCAAGTTGCCGAAGATCGTAAAGCCGCCGATTGGCGATTACTACCATTCTATCGAGGGGCCAAAAGGTGAGATTGGTTGCTACGTGGTTTCGGACGGAACGGCCCAGCCATGGCGCGTGCGCGTGCGACCACCATCACTAATTAACCTGCAAGCGCTGAAGCAGATGTGCATCGGACATCTGGTCGCAGACGTAGTCGCTATCATTGGAACGTTGGATATTGTGCTCGGTGAGATCGATAGGTAGGACAGCCATTCCCGCCTGTCTCGTGTAGCCAGCTGGATCCACCGAAATGGATCCATTTCGAAACAGCAGGAGACATTCGTGCTCTTCTTCGCGCCGCTTAATTTCATCGATGAACTGCTGCTGCGATTTTTCAACGCAGAGACGATAAACCACGTCGTTTGGCCGCTCATTCAAATCGGCCTCGTCGTCACACTCGTGGCCGGGTGGGTCGCCTACGCAACTTATCTCGAGCGAAAAATTTCAGCGTTTATGCAAGCCCGCCTGGGTCCGATGCGGGTTGGGCCATGGGGACTCTTGCAACCGATTGCGGACGGTCTCAAGCTTCTGACGAAAGAAGATTTCGTCCCGGAAAAAGCCGACCGCCTGATCTTCCTGTTCGCTCCCTACATCGCCGTTGCTGCCGCGTTCATCGTCTTTGCCGTGATTCCGTTTGCTCCGGACTGGGGCGTCATCACAGACGTGAACATCGGGTTGCTGCTCGTCCTGGCTGTTTCAAGCGTGGGAGTGCTCGCGCTAATCCTCGCCGGATGGTCTTCGAATTCTAAGTACGCTCTGCTTGGTGGACTACGCTCCAGCGCACAGATGGTTTCTTACGAAGTGGCGATGGGTCTCGCACTGATTGGCGGGTTGATGTTTGCGCGAACGCTTTCGTTGTCAGGCATCGTTATGTCGCAGGCGTCAGACGGAATCTGGTTTCTGGTTTATCAGCCGGTGGGGTTCCTGATCTTTCTCATCAGCGGCATCGCTGAGAACAATCGCGCACCATTCGATCTGCCGGAAGCTGAGTCGGAGTTGGTCGCCGGTTTTCATACCGAGTACTCAGGCTTCCGCTGGTCGCTCTTTTTTATGGCTGAGTATGCGGCGATGCTCGTGGTCTCGGCAGTAGCTGTCACGGTCTATCTCGGCGGCTGGTACTTCCCATTCGTCTACCAGTTAACTGAAGCGCGAGGGCATCACAATCTGTATGTTATAGTCAGCCTACTCGTATTTGTTATCAAGTTACTGTTTATTCTCTATCTCTATTTTTGGTTGCGCTGGACCCTGCCACGGTTTCGTTACGATCAGTTGATGGACATCGGTTGGAAGTGGTTGATTCCATCCGCGCTCATTAACATCGTACTGACAGCTATCGCGGTTTTTGTCATTCAGGCTTTGAACGCGAGTGGAGTCAAAACCATCGACTCGCTTTCAGCGGGATTGAATCTGACGGGCACAGGGAAGGCCATCATGTTCGGCTTCGGACTGGTTGGGCTTTTCATCACGGGCGCGCTGTTGTCGCGAATTAACTGGCGCTCGCAGGACTTCAATCTCAAGAAGAGCCCGCGCAACGTGCGCCTGGTCAATGTGCCACAGGGTAAGCCGGCGGTTCCGGCCGCAAGTTAAAGTACTAACCGAGTCGGAAAGAATTTTATGGCCCAGATCTTAAAGACATCACTGATCGACAAACTCAAACGCTTTCTTATGTTCGATCTGCTGAAGGGTCTGGCGCTGACTCTGAAGTACAACCTTGGCGCAATTACCAGTAGTGATGCGGTGGGTGGCAAAGGGATCTACACCGAACAGTATCCGAAGGTGCGACCGGACGTGGCGCCGAGGTTTCATGGCGCGCCCCGACTGAACATGGATCCTGAAACGCACGACACGCTTTGCATCGCTTGCAATCTCTGCGCGCTCGCGTGTCCGGAGGACTGCATCGATGTGCTGGCCATGGATGTTGAAATTATGGTGGCAGGAAAAGCGCGTCGAAAGAAGGTGCTCGATGAATTTATCTTCGATACTTCACGTTGCATGTTTTGCGCGTTATGTCAGGAGGCCTGTCCGACCTCGTGTCTGGAGCTGACACAGGATTTTGAACTTGCTACGTACTCACGCGCAGGTTTTGTCTGGAACCGGCAGATGCTGGAACAGGGACGCGAGACAGTCAAGTACACATCATAAGCATTGAGCCCGTTGGTATTGGGCTAATCGCAATACGCAGATCAAGGGAAATTCAATTGAATCGTTAGCAGCATTCATCTATTCCGATGACACTCTCCGGTTGGGAAGCAGTCTTCTTCTGGATCTTCTCTATTGCCGCCATTCTCGCGGGACTTCTCACCGTGATGGCGCGCAACGCAGTGCATAGCGCGCTGTTCCTAATCTCTTCGCTAATTTCCATCGCCGCTCTCTTTATTCTTCTACACGCAGAGTTCATTGCCGGCGTGCAGATTCTGGTTTACGTCGGCGGCGTTATGGTGCTGTTTCTTTTCGTGATCATGCTGGTCAATGTGAGCGCGGAGGAGCAGGGCCGGGAAGAGATTTTCAACCGGCCACGTCAGGTGGTGACGAGTGTAATCTTCTGTTTTCTTCTGGTTGGAGGTCTGATCTACGCGATCAATATGGGGTACAAGGGCTTGCAGGAAAGGGACAGCGCGAAGATCAGAGACGCGGCGGCGGTATCAGCGACCAGCGATCAAAGTTTGCAGGCCGGCGCAACAGGCACTTCCAGAATCACGTCCGACACGTCACGAGTTGGCAACATGCTTTACCGATTTGGCTCGTTGCCGTTTGAGATTGCGAGCGTGTTGTTGCTGGTGGCGATTATTGGTTCAGTGATGCTCGCGAGGACACTGAAACAGGAGGCGTCAGTCGATGACCTGGCGCCCGAAACCGCAGCAACTGATCCTGATCTGGTGAAGCTGGAAGCGGCTGTGGGTGAGCAGGAATGACTGTCAGAATTCAGAACGGCAGCGATCAAATCAGAACCGTTGAGCGTAGCGACCGGGCCGACCCGCAAGAGATATTTGTCGATACTCTCATGCTTCTGCTGTGAGGGTTGAATTCGGTGAATACGGCCCGGTCGCTCCGCTCGCCGGTTCTGATTTGGTAGGTGCGATTTTAGTGGGATTTGTAACGTCATGTTGATTCTATTTATCTCTGCGATGGCGCTGGCTTTCCAGGAAGCAGCGGCAGGACGCTGGGCCACGATGACCGAAAGCGCGAGGAATCCTGACCTCTCAAAGTTTCTGGTCATCGGCGCGATTCTTTTTATCATCGGCGTCGCGGGCGTACTGACCCGGCGTAACATCATCGTCATCTTCAT
>JANNON010000716.1:0-3408 GCA_031399105.1 Blastocatellia bacterium
CATAAAAGAGGGGCGCCCACGGAGGGACGCCCCTACAAAGTTTACATAGGGAATTTTTACATCGCGAGGCCGCCGTCGACCTGGATCACTTGCCCAGTAATGTAGCGAGCGTCGTCAGACAACAGAAAACAGGCGATGCGCGCAACCTCGTCCGCCTCGGCAAAGCGGCCCAGCGGAATCTGCTCGAGAATCTTTGCGCGATAACTTTCATCGAGCGCGCCGGCCATGTCCGTCGATACCATGCCGAGCGCGAGCGCGTTCACAGTCACTTTTCGACTTGCAACTTCCTTCGCCAACGCTTTTGTTAATCCGATCATTCCGGCTTTTGAGGCGGAGTAATTCGACTGGCCAGCCATTCCTACGTTCCCGCTAATTGAACTGATATTCAATATCGAGCCGCCGGATTCTTGCCGCAACATCGTCCGCAGCGCCGCCTTCGCGAAATTCCAGGCGCCCTTCAGATTGGTGTCAATCACGTCGTCCCAATCCTGCTCCTTCATTCGCAGAATCAAATTGTCTCGCGTGACGCCCGCATTGTTCACAAGAAAGTCGATGCGGCCAAATGTGTCCTTTGTCTGCTTCACCATCTCGGCCGCGGCTTCCGTATTTCCCACGTCGCCTTGTGAAGCCAGCACTCGAACTCCCAGAGCTTCGAGTTCCTTAGTCAGCGTCTCCGCGGCCTCGGCGCTCCTCGCGTAGTTGAAAGAGACGTCGGCGCCGCGCCGGGCCAGCTCCAAAGCAATGGCGCGGCCAATGCCGCGAGTCGCGCCCGTGACGATTGCGGTGCGTCCCGCAAAATTCTTCTGGGAATCAGTCAAGAATGAATCACCTCAGTGCCTTCGAAGGCAGGATTGACGAGCATAAGCGAGCTGGTTGAATTGCTGATAGTTGCCGCAAATTTCTTAACATATCCAACTCCAATCCAACAAACAGAGCCCATTGACTCCGCTGGAAATTTTCCGAAGAAAACCTGAAATACTTCGCCTCCGCCTTCATTACTAGTGAAGTCCCAGTTTGGAGTTCAGAAAGCCCCGACGCTTCTGTCAAGAAATGCCCAGACGTGTCTTTCCGGCTTACCGTGCTCAGTCGAATCAGTTGAGCACTCTCCATAAAAACGTCCCCAGTCGCTCTCAGGAATTGAAAGGAGAACAAAATGTCTATCAGAGGTAAGTTAGGATTTTCATTGTTAACCTGCGCGGTGTTATTCATCGGCTCCCAAACCTCAGCCTTGGCCGACACATTCACCATTGATACCGGGCCGCCCAGCACCACCGTAGCGACCTTTGGTTATCCCAATACGGCAACGTACGGACAAACCATCACCACCGTAGCCGGTACCACACAACTGGATTCGTTTTCGTTTCGGATCGCCGCCGGCAGTACGATCACCTACAAGGTGTTCGTAATGGCCTGGGATGGAACCAAGGCAGTCGGTCCGATTCTGTTTCAGAGTGCTGATCAGGTCGCGAGCGGCGCCTTGGCCCAGTACACTTACAACACGGGTGGTATCAATCTCTTGCCGGGCACCCAGTATGTGCTTTTCGCGAGCGTCTCGCTGAACTATGTACCGACCAACGGCAGCGGCGTGTTTGGCACTCGGACGGACGACAACTACGCCGGAGGTCAGTTTGTCTATATGAACAACTCCAGTAACTTCGGCTCGCTGACGTCAGATGCCTGGAACACTTTTCCGTCCTACGACCTCTCCATCACCGCAAACTTCTCGACGCCCACCGGCGGCGATCCGGTACCGGAACCTGCGACCATGGTCCTGTTCGGAACCGGGTTAGCTGGCCTGGCTGGAAAGATTCGCAGGTCACGCAAGCGGCTGCCTCAACCCTAGCTCAAACAAGAAGAACTCCTCACCACGCGCCCGCCCCGTAGTTCAACTGCGGTGGCGGGCTTTTCCGAAGAAGTTTCGAGTTTCGAGTTTCAAGTTCTTCCGACCAGAAGCCTTTGCTCTCATACCCCAAGCTTTGGGGCCTAACTCGAAACTCGAAACTCGAAACTTGACCCTCGAAACTCAAAGCTCGAAACTATTCCCCCGCTCAGGTACACTCCGATCTCGATTTCCCAACGAATCACTCAGATATTTTCTAGAAGGACCACACATGCTTGATCTGAATTATGTGCGAGATAACCTCGACGACGTGCGGAAGAGACTAGAAACGCGCGGTCTCGCTCCCGAGGCTCTCGATGATTTTGCGCACGCCGATGCTGAACGCCGCCGCATTATCTCCGAGTCAGACCAGCTGAATGCCGATCGCAACCGCGCGAGCCGCGAGATCGGCACGTTAATGAAGGAGGGACGACGGGATGAAGCCGAATCTCAACGCAAAGAGGTCAACGTCCTAAAGGAGCGAATCGCCGAACTCGACCGTCAGCGCGACGACGCTGAACAGCGAATGAGGGATCTCCTCTTGACGCTGCCAAACCTTCCCCACGCAAGCGTCCCGTTGGGTAAGGACGAATCCGATAATGTTGAAGTTCGTCTTTGGGGAACAAAACCAGCGTTTGCTTTCGAGCCGAGGGACCACGTGGACCTGGGAACCACGCTGGGAATACTTGACCTCGAACGTGCAGCGAAAATTGCCGCCGCGAGATTCGCCATCCTGAATGGCGCGGGCGCACGACTTGAACGGGCCCTCGTATCTTTTATGCTCGACATTCAGACTCGTGAAAACGGTTATGAGGAGACCTTGCCACCGTTCATCGTGAATGCTGACTCGCTTTTCGGCACCGCGCAGCTACCAAAGTTTGAACAGGACCTGTTCAAGTTAACGGACGAACGTGGGCTCTATTTGATCCCCACCGCCGAGGTACCGGTCACCAACTATTTTCGTGATGAGATTCTTGACGCGAACGATTTGCCGAAGAAGTGGGCCGCTTACACGCCGTGTTTTCGCTCCGAGGCAGGCAGCCACGGACGCGACACTCGAGGCGTGATTCGACAGCATCAGTTTGAGAAGGTTGAGCTGGTCAAGTACGCGTTGCCGGAGAATTCGTACGACGAGCTGGAGTCATTAACGCGCGATGCGGAATCTATTCTGCAGAAACTTGGGCTGCACTATCGCGTTGTAGCATTGTCGACAGGCGATGTTGGTTTTGGCGCCGCCAAGACATACGACATCGAAGTTTGGCTGCCTTCGCAGAATGCCTTTCGCGAAATCTCTTCCTGCTCGAACTACGAATCGTTTCAAGCACGTCGGGCGCAGATTCGTTTTCGCCGGGCCGGCGGCGCCAAGCCGGAGTTTGTGCATACGTTGAATGGATCAGGATTGGCGATTGGACGAACCTGGATCGCCGTGCTCGAAAACTATCAGCAAGCGGATGGGTCGATTGTGATTCCGGAAGTGCTCCGACCGTATATGGGTGGAATTGATCGGATATCAGTGAGTGTCTAAGAAG
>JANNON010000643.1:0-3987 GCA_031399105.1 Blastocatellia bacterium
GGGTCTGCCGGCGCGCCTGATTCAGAAGCAACCGTTCCCCGGTCCGGGTCTCGCCGTCCGCTTCCTGTGCGCCGACGAAGCGGCGTCCTGGTCGGAGAACGCGCGGCTCAGCGAGGTCGCGTCCGGCTTCAATCTGAAGGCGCGCGTGCTTCCCGTGCGCGGCGTCGGCGTGCAGGGAGACGAGCGCACCTACGCGCACGTGGCGCTCCTCAGCGGCGAGTACAACGAAAAAAATATCGGGCAGCTGTCGCCGGCGATCACCAACTCGCTGCGCGATGTGAACAACCGATACGGTTCGTCGACACCGCGCATCACCAGATCGTCTACCAGCACGCCGATGTAACTGCACCCAGACATAGGCGCGAAGGCAAAGAATGCGAAATTAGAGAATGTGCGTCGTGTTCACCTGGCTCGCGTTCATTACTATCTTTACTACCGAGTTACCCGTGCCCCGTTGATCGAAGTACTTGCTTTGTGGCACACGAGCCGCGGCGTCGATCCGAGAGTGTGACCACACCTTTTCTTTGAGCGTTTGCGCGCCGGTCACGGATTGCTCGGCGTATTTACGTTGACGTCCTTGATTTCGGTCGAGAAGCGAATGTAGTTGCTAAAGATTGAAACTGACTCCGTGTTGATTCCGTCGAAAAGATTTTGGTAATCGGCGCCGTTAATACGCACCACCCGCGGTAACCAAATGCCTTCGGGCAGTCGCTTCATCTCGACGTACACGGCCGGCGGTCTTTCGCCTGACGCTGCAGAGGGATTGGTTGAGTCTGGGATGCCCGCCACCAACGATGGCCAACCCGTGAGCCGAGTCACTATTCGATCCTGGACGTCGATCCAAATCTCGCCGGTTAGCTGGGCAATGTATTTTTCGTTATCTTTAAATTGAGCGTCCGGGCGCGGCGTAAAATTGAAGACCAGTATTTCTCGGCCGTCATGCTGTCCGCGACGCGTCAGAGTCAACTCACAGGTTTTGAGAAAAGTATGAATTGCCAGGGCCGCGCTGCCCTTTTTGAGAAGACTCGACCGGCTGTTAGTGGAGTGAGTGTACATACCGAGGGGCAGCATTCCTTTCACACTCGAGTCTGTCCGGGGCGGTGATGGACTCTCACGTGCGTTCTTCTCCTCCGCTTTTTCCAGACGCTCGCCCGCCTCGGTCCGCGCCTTTTCCAGTTCAGCCGCCGGCACGGGCACGCCATCACGAGCGGTAACCACCAATATCCCCTTGCCGCGCGTCCCGCTCTTCAAAGTCGGAATGAAAACTTCGTAGGTGGTGGACCCTTCTTTTGTCTGCCCCTTCTTATCCTTCGAGCGTCCCAGGGAATTCATTACATAACTGTAATCAGCGATCATATCGCCGGCGCCTTTGCAGTATGCTTCTTTCACCAGGGCCGGGATGTCGACTGTGCCTTCGATTGAAGCCGGGACTACTGACTCGCAAGCCCTGGGGATCGGACCGACGTGTTTCCCCACACTGACCTGAGCATTTTGCGCAAAGACCGGCAAAGCCGGCAGCAACATCAGGAGCATTAGACGGCAGAGACTATTGGTGAAGTTAATCCGCATGCATTTTTCTCACGAGAGTCGGGGAAAGGTTTTCTGAAGTGAGCCCAAATTTTATCATCGCATCCAACGATCCACGATCTGCCTTGTCTCTTCTCATCATCATCGTGGATCGGGTTGGCACAAAAAGCATAGTTCGTTACGGAGCGGCTTTGCCCATTCGTTGCGGTAAGCCCCCGGCTTAACGGCAAGCTTCTATCTTTGATGAGGCTTTGCATGAAGTCGTTCAGGCAAAGCCTATTGTTAGCTAGAACCTGCGCAACAGCGCCCAGGAATCTCATCCGGATGTTCCGAGATTTGATCCCAAAGCGCTGAAGATAGCGCACCTGTTCAGCCTTCGGGAGCTCATCAAACCCTGGCGGTGTGGTTATGGAAGTATCGGACATAGCAGGACGATAATAACGGCTATGCTGCCGGATGTGAGGCGGTGGCATAGCCCAGGGGAATTAATTTCCCACTGCCACCTGAAACTGTTCGAGCTTTCCGTCCGGCATCTCATAAGTCCAGGCGCGGATGGTTTTGTCTTTGAACCGAATCAAGTACACGCGCCCGGTCATGCCGCCGCGCAGGTTCTGGCTGGTTTGCGTGAAGGATTCCCACTTGCCGAGTGGACCAAGGCTGTTCTTGAAATCCTCCAAAGCCGGTGCGCTGAAGTAACCAATCGCATTCTCGGTAAAGAGCGAGCGGTCAATCTCTCCCCGCTGTAGTCCTTCGAGAATCTTTTTCGCTCGTTCGAGTTTTGCAGCTGTAGCTGGATCGTTTGTCACGAACAGCAAAGGCGGAATGCCTGAGGCGATTGGACCAGACGCGCCGCCACTATCTTGATTCGTCAGTACCACCACCGCCACGCGGTCGTCGGGAAAGACAAGGTTCGTCGAGGTAAAGCCTGAGACTCCACCACCGTGCGACAGCGCGCGGCGATTGAGTGCGGAAGTGACGGTCACGCCAAGTCCGTAATTCGTACCCAGGCCGTCTTTCAGCAATGACTCAGTGCCGAGCGCGAGATACGAAGTCGGTTTCAAGAGCTTACGTTCCATGAGGGAGATGTTCCACTTCGCGAGATCCTCGGGCGTCATCGCCAACTGACCCGCGGCGAACAACCAACCCTTTCCCTCTTTCGGCGCGACTCGCAAAGGGCCGAGCGCGTACCGCACATATCCGATCGCGTCGCTTTCACTGAGTCGCTCTTGATCAACGTCCATTACGCTAGTCATTCCGAGCGGCTTGAAGATGTTCTCCTGCAGGAACTGAAAGAACGGCATACGCGCTACCTTCTCGACAATCACGCCCGCGATAACATAGCCCGTGTTGCTGTATTGCCATTTCGTACCGGGCTCGAAGTCGAGCGGAATCTTCGCCCAGGTATCCATTAGCTTGCCCGCGGTTATCGGTTCGAGCATCGGCTTCATCACGTAATCCTGCGGCCAGTAGTCCTGATAACCTGACGTGTGCGACAGCAGTTGTCGAATCGTGACTTCACTCGCGCGCGTCAGATCCGGAATGTACTTCGCGACTTTGTCATCGAGCGAAAGCTTTCCTTGCTCGTGCAAAAGCAGAATCGCCGCCGCCGTGATTTGTTTGCTGATCGAGCCGATGCTGTAACGCATCTGGGTGGTGGCTGGTGTCTTCGGTTCGATCTTCGCATCGCCGTACGCTTTAACGTAGACGAGCGCGCCGTCTTTGACGACCGCGATCGATGCGCTCGGCACGCCGGTCCGCGCCAGAGTGTCAGTCACTAGCTTGTCAATTTGTTCGGCGGTGTCGGGCGCGAGCCGTGTTTGCGAGAATGCCGGTAAGGCAAAAACAAGTACGATGACAAACGAACAGATTGGAAGTGTAAAACGACGCATGCTGAATACTCCTCTGTGCAAGTGCAAGTTGAAGTCCTCCTGCTTTTCACTCCGTAGGAGTGACATATTTATAGCCGACGAGACGCTAAGGAGCCGGGCACTCCGTAGGAGTGCGATGTTCGGAACTGCCCACATTTCGCTCCTATCAGAGCGACGACAATATTGAGATAGCGACGGTCTATAAACATTTCACTCCTCCGAGTGAGGACAAAAACGCACCGCGATCGTGTCGCAATCCACGATATCTTCTCTCATAATCTTGTTAACAGTCGAGCGGCCCAATTCGTCATGAACACACGGTGAGGTTTATCCAAACGCTACGCGCAAACTGTTGCTTTGGCTTTGTCAAAGTCAGAATCAAGGCCGGTACGGCTTAGCCGTCACCGTCGTCATTCTTTCCTTTCAGACAAGGCCGTGTGCTTTGTCAGATCCGTATCATCCGCGTTAATCCGCGACTAGCGTCATCACGGAGTCCCGAAATGAAAATAGATTTAGTGAAGACCATTGGAGCGTTATTAGTACTCACGACATTGTGGGTTTCTGTAGCACAAGCGCAGGCGGCGGCAGATGC
>JANNON010000752.1:0-6699 GCA_031399105.1 Blastocatellia bacterium
CGAGATTCAATTAGAAGTGAGTTCACTATCCATGTCCGCGACAGTTGTCACAACGAACGACGCTTTTCACATCGGCAATCTGGCCTTCAAATCCCGACTAATCATCGGTACCGGAAAATATCGGAGCTTTGGGGAAATGAAAGCGGCCCACCTCGCCTCCGGAGCGGAGATGGTAACTGTCGCTGTCCGGCGAGTTCCCCTGGATCGCAGTTCGGAATCCTTTCTGGACCATCTCGATCCGGCAATGAAAATATTGCCGAACACTGCTGGTTGCTATACGGCCGAGGATGCGATTCGCACGGCGCGTCTTGCTCGTGAGGCACTCGAAACAGATTTAATCAAGCTGGAAGTGATCGGCGATCAGACGACGCTCTTTCCCGATAACGAGCAGACACTCGCAGCCGCGCGCGTCCTGGTCAGTGAGGGTTTTGTCGTCCTTCCATACTTTAGCGACGATCTGATCATGGCTAAAAAGCTACTCGCTGCGGGTTGCCCCGCAGTGATGCCATTGGCCGCGCCAATCGGATCCGGACTTGGTGTACAGAACCCCGCGAACCTGCGAATCATGCGGGAACAGTTACCTGATGCCACGATCATTGTCGATGCGGGCGTTGGCACAGCGAGTGATGCGGCAATAGCAATGGAGTTAGGAGCCGACGCCGTCCTGATGAACACTGCTATCGCTGAGGCCGAGGATTCGGAAAAGATGGCAGAGGCGATGAAGCTCGCTATTCAAGCGGGAAGACTCGCATACCTTGCGGGCCGCATGCCACGCCGGTTATATGCGAGCGCCTCGAGTCCCCTCGATAATACAATTTCGGCTAAAAACAAGACCTGAGTCCGTTAGCACTCGAACTAAAACTCTCAGGTCGAGTGGCCCGCCATTAGCTGACAAGTCCGGCTGATCTACTCCTTGGGCGTCATCTCCAATAACTCCTTTTTCAGCCGTTCAATGATCGATTCCAGTCGTTCCTTCTGGCCAGGGTCATCATGACTCTTCCTAATCAACGCTTCGAGGTGAGCTCTCTTCAAAGCTTGAATAGCCGGGACTTCTATGTCGGGTCGGACTCCTCTGCCCTCAACGTCTGTTTCAGTGGTTGGGTGGACGGGTCGGTCTATAGGAAAGGCTGGCGTTCCGGTCGGATAGATGAACCAGCTCATTGGCACGAAGACTGCAAAGTTTGGGTGGACCTGGACCATCCTCCCCGGATGCGTCCCGCCGCGCGTTGCCTCGCCGACGATGAGAGCGCGTTTGTGATGCTGAAGGATGGCAGCGAAGCCCTCGACGGCAGAGAACGATCTCCTACTGAGAAGAATGTACACATCCTTCTGAAGATAGCGGCTGCCGGGCACGTAAGGAAAAGTCCACCATTGTTGCACCCTATTCTCCGCGCGAATGAACCAGTCACCAAGGTGGAACGGCTCCTCAGCGAAAAAGTAGCTCGCCAGAAAGACCACCATGTCCGCCGACCCGCCACTACTATTACGTAAGTCAATGATGAGGGCATCGGTGTCAGCTAGAAACGTCATGGATGCCCTCGCCAGCTCGCCGGCAAACTCAGGGCGAACGAAGCTGTTTAGTTCCAGATAGCCGATGTTGCCCTGCAACCTTTCGACCTTTTGGAATCCGAAGTTTCGCGCGCGCGCCTCCTTCAATGCCTCCTCCCGCTGCTGCGGAGTTTCAGGACGAAAGTCATGACCCTCGATTAGGGTCTGGGCTATGTGGCTGTATGCCACCGCTAAATGCCTGTCCTTACTGACCTCCTGCATGTGGAGATCAAGCGCATCCAACAAGTCGAAGGCGCTGGTGATCTTGTCGTACTCACCGTTCTTCAATCGCGTTCTCAGACTGTCATCCACCCGCTTGGCGACCTCAGCCGAAACGTAATACTTATTGATCGCACTGATTACTCTATCGACCACCTGGCGATTCGTATCGGCAGTCAGTTTTATGTCGGGAGGCCTCTGAGCAAATGTGTGTGAGGTAAAGACGAGCAGCGCAAGAAGGCCTGGGATCAGTCGGTGTCGAAGCATTCGCTCTGAAATGCACATAGCAGTTCCTCGATGTAATTGGGCACGCTGCCTGCCCCACTTTGAAATCAGCTTGCTTCGAGCTACCAGTCTGGCAAGCAAAGTTCTACCTCCTCACGCTCGCGCATTACGCGCTCGCCCAATTCGGTTATGGACACAGTAGGATAATTGCCAGGCTTCACTCGAAGACAGCTCGCGGCAATCAACGCATCAATGAATCCCATTAGGTCCTCCTGCTTCATCTCGCGCAGGAGCCCATAGGTTGACAGGTCGTTCAGATTCGCCTGGATCACATTTTTGGCGGCAGATCCGCGAAGAGTTGCGGCGAGCAACGTTTTGCCGAAACGACCTTTCATCCGCGCCGCGCAGGCGAGAATTTTTCGCACGCGAAGTTTCTCGTCATCGCTCAACTTTCGGCGGATCACAGAGGATGCACTTCCGCCAGACCTGCCCGAAGTGGAACGAGGATCGAGGGTGTCGATATCCGGAAGCGGAGTGCGCGAGGCACTGCGAGGTGAACAGTTTCCGCAGGTGCCGCATTTACGCGCGTGATGGCGGTCGCCAAAGTAGTTGAGGATGTGCGCGCGATAGCAATACTCGGTATAGCAGAATTCGATCATCTCTCGGAGCTTGCGCTGCTCGAGTGCCGCTCGTGCCGAAACGTCAGCAGCGTTCACGCGCACCTTCGCAACCGGCGGATCGTCGAGCATCACGATGGTCCGGGCGCGCCGTTGATTCCTGGCAGCGCCGGCCTTCGCTTCTTTGGCAGACGCGGCCCATGGCGCTGTGTCAGTCGGGCGATTCGACCCTGAGAAGTTCGACGTGCGCTCGATGTGCCGTGCTCGTTCAAGCAGGTAAAGTGCAGATTGGACGGCCATCTCATTTCGTATTCCCGCTCTACTGGCGAGTTCGGAACCCGAAAGTTCAATCCGCCTTTCACCAGTAGCAACGAGTGCCCGATACACGTTCTGAACAATGTCGAAGGTCGGGTACGAGCCTTCGATGAAAAAGTCGTGTGTGTTCTTATCGGCGTAGTTGAAGAAGAGCACACATGAGGAAGGCAGACCGTCGCGTCCAGCGCGGCCAATCTCCTGATAATAGGCTTCGATTGATCCTGGTATTTGATAGTGGGCAACGAAACGAATGTCGGGTTTGTCGATACCCATTCCAAAGGCGTTGGTCGCAACAATCATCTGCGTCCGGCCTGACATGAAATCATCCTGGGCCTTTACTCGCAGTCCATCGCTCATGCCGGCGTGATACGCGGTCACTCTAAGACCAGAGGCTTGCAGTTTGCCCGCCACCTGTTCCACCGCTTTGCGCGTCGACGCGTAGATGATTCCGGAACCCTCGTGCGTTTCAGCCAGTCGTTTGATTTGCGCAACCTTTTGTCGTTCCCTTTCCGTCGCGACAACATCGATAGTGAGATTCGGCCGATCGAAACCACTGACGAAAGTCTGCGGCGACTTCAAGCCGAGTTGTTGAATTATGTCGGAACGAACGTAAGGGGTGGCGGTCGCCGTTAGTGCCAAAGTTTGCGCGCCCTCGAGCGACTGAATGGCGTGCCTTAATCGCAGGTAGTCTGGGCGAAAGTCGTGTCCCCAGGTTGAAATGCAGTGGGCCTCGTCAACGGCAAACAACGAAACGCGAATCGATTTGAGCGCATCAACAAAACGGCTGCTGCGAAAACGTTCCGGGGCAACATAGACGAGTTTGAGTTCGCCGCGACGCAACGCACCGATGCGCTTGTGCTGTTCGGATTCGCCGATGGAACTGTTGATGAAAGTTGCGGGCAAGCCGCGCGCTTGTAGCGCATCGACCTGGTCTTTCATGAGAGCGATTAATGGCGAGATAACGAGCGTGGCGCCGCCGAGCATCATCGCTGGAAGCTGATAACAGAGCGATTTGCCGCTGCCGGTCGGCATGACTACGACTGCATCGTCGCCCTTGAGGATCGCTTCGATCACTTCGTGCTGACCCTGGCGAAAATCAGCAAAGCCAAAGTGCTCATGCAGCGATCTCAGTGCGTCCGGGATTGTGAACATCGGCTGAGAGTCTAGTGTCTCAGCGCTAGCATTTCAATTTAGGCAATCAACACGTCAGAACGGTTGGCCATTCTGTGTACACTTTTCAAGAGCAGTAAACGCGCAGGTTAGGATGGGCGGTTTACCTCCGTTGCCTTTCCTCAGAAGATAGGCGGAGGTAAACCACCCTTCCCAACCAGCAAATTGGCATGGCTCGAATCCTCACCACCTGCAACCATCCGTCCGAACTAAGTAAACGCCACCAACGCTGGGGCAGATCGAAGGAGAACCCTTGGCTGGTACAAATATTGGCTGCTGTCACGGTATTTCGCGGGGCGGGTGCAAGGATCGAGAAGTCTGAATTATTGTTCTGTGTGTCTGTGCAACCGCTGGTCTGTCTGGTTGCTGCGGTAGCATTACCGGGCGCGCTCGTTGGCCCAGCTCCGCGAAAGCAGTTAGCTCCCGCCCCATAGCCAACCAGATCGATGATTGGCGCTCCACCGGGACAAGCTCCGGTAAGCGCGATGGTGCTACTAACCAGGGCGACCTTTCCCGCAGTCGCCGCCATCGCAATCGTGCCCGCCGTATCAGGGGTTGGGATAATCGCTCCTGTGGCTCCGCCCGAGGCTTCCTGAATCAGGTAGTACTGTCCGGGCGCGAGCGCAACTGCGGTCAGATTTGTCACCGACCAGGTGGTTCCAGTGGCGCTGGAATATTGGACTGACCACCCAGCCAGGTTCACCGAAAGATCTCCGCCGTTGAATAGCTCGATGAAGTCGTTCCTGAAAGGCGCTGTGGCGTTTCCACCACCACCATAGATTTGGCTAATCACGACCTTCGACAAGCCCATGGGGGTCGGACTAGGACTCGGCAAAGGCGTAGACGTTGGTGACGGAGAGGGTGATGGTGTAGGTGATGGAGTGGGAACCGGACTCGGCGTGGGTGTAGCAGTGGGACCAGGGCTCGGTGTCGGTGTTGCAGAAGGTGACGGCGTGGGCATCGGAGAAGGCTCTGGACCAGGTGTCACAGCACTTGCTCTGTTCTGCGGATCACTCGGAGCTATCGTGTGAAAATCAGCGAAGTTGTCCTGGGAGTCCTGCGAGCTTCCCGCCGATCCACCAGGCTGCCGTTCGTAACTTTGATTAGCATCACTCGCAAGCGGAGCGAGGTGCATCCCTTCCTTGAAGGCCGAGCCTGAACTCAACCCAACTTGATCCACAACTGCATCGTTCGGAAGTGTCAACGCGACCCCTCCGTCGTTGGCGATTCCACTCGCATAAGTCTGATCGGCAAGGATCAAGCCACTGTAAGAGTTGTGCGCCGCTAAAAAATGTCCGCGCGCAAGTATCACCGTCCCACTCGCAATTGTGAGCCTCGTGCTAATCGTCCCGGCATTGCTCGAGCTGCGAATCTTCCAACCACCGATTTCAAAAGGGTTTTCACTGTTGTTATAGAGCTCAACAAACTCATCGGTCGCTCCGTTTGGACCACGAGTGCGGAATTCGCTGATGACTATTGCCGGCGACAACGGCGTCGGAGAAGGTAATGCCACTGGCGATGGAGAAGGACTTGCTGTGGGCGAGGGCGTCACGCTGGGACTGGGAGAAGGCGCTGGTGTTGGAATCGGCGATGGCGTTGGACTTTGCGTGGGTGAAGGATTCGGACTCGGACCTGGTGTTGGAGACGGCGAAGGAGTTGGGTTGGTGATCAAAACCGCCGCAGCTGCTGAGTGTTTGCCGCGCGCCTGAGCGACGAGCTGAACCTGTCCCGCCCTGACGGCGCGCGCGCGTCCACTGCGGTCTATTGTGGCGACAGAGACATCGCTGGATGACCACGAGAAGATGACGTCAGTCATCGACTGTCCACTGTGATCCAAGGCTTGGGCTGAAAACAGAATCTCCTCGCCTAGGCGCAGCGTTACAGCCGTCGGCATCACGATGATCTCCGCTATCGAAGGCGTGGGCTCGAACGGATTACCACTGATCCTCGCGCCAGGGCTAAACAGAGTGCCGCTCACCGACTGGTGCAGGACGAACTCACCGGATAGATCCGGCGAGCGAGTGAGTGATTGATTTAAATCTGCGCGCGGACCAGTGCCGCCGCCGTAGGCCACGGAAGTGATTACCTCACCCGTAGGGTCTTTTAATGTGATGCGACTTGCCGAGTTGAGTAGTGAAAGAGCGCGCGTTGAGGCTTTGAAGATCTGGGCGCGAGTGAACGCGGGATTGTCAGCAGCTGGATTACCGCCGCCGAAAACTACAAGTGCTGTGCCGGCCGGAAATATTGTGCCCTCGGCAAATCGATGTCGCAGAATGTCATCACCAGTTGCAGCGCGTGATTGTATTTCGTAGCCACCGAGATCAATGTCCTTCGCTGTCCTGTTTACCAGTTCGACGAATTCATCATCTGCTGCGTTGCGAGTGCCGTCATGATTTGCGTCACCGGCCGCGTTATCCGGCGGATCGGCGAGAAACTCATTAATCATGAGGTCGCGTAAGTCACTACCGCCGAGCAACAACGAAACTGGATTGCACATTCGTCCATCGGCCTTAACCCAAAGCTCCACCATTCCAGAGCCGCGTAGCGCTGATGGGACCAGCACATGAATCTCATCCAGACCGGGAAAGTCCAGGGACGAATTCAC